>DASSGL010000303.1:0-2083 GCA_035693525.1 Gaiellaceae bacterium
GCGGCCTCGGCGCTCGCATCGAGGCTCGTGAGAGCGCGCTCCATGTACTCGAACGGCGCCTCTGCGGGACGGCGGGCGACTCCGGAGGCGCCGAGCGCACGCTCCATGCGCGCGTAGGCGGCGACGATCGCGCGCCGGAGGTCGGGGTCGGTGCGCAGATCGTCCAGCGACTCGTCGAGCGCCTGCGATACCGCCTCTTCACGCCTCGTCGTCCACGAGCGCGGGAGCGTCGTGCGCCTGCTCGCGAGCGCGACGAGCACCGCGCCACCGGCCAGAGCGAGCACGATCGCGATCTCGTCCCAGCGCAGCCGCGGATCGCGCGCTTCGTTGCCGTTCGTGCGTGCAGGGTGTGCGCCTTGCTGGGCGTTGTTGCCTGCGGTCGCTGCTCGCAGCCGGTTCGCGAGGTCGGTGTGGCGGAGGATGAACGCGCCGACGACGGCCGCCGCGGCGAGCGTGAGGAGCGTGCTCACCATGTGCCACTGGCTTCGCGGGCGAGGCGGGCCGCCCTTCGGTTGCACGGCGAGGGCCCAGATGACGACGGCGAGGATCGCGGCCGCGAGGATGAAGAGCGTCGTCGCGAAGTAGTCGAAGAACGTCGCGTTCGGGCCGCCGCCGCGGCCGCCTGCGAGCGGACGGCCGTGGCTCGCGATGCCGGCCACGACGAGGAGCGCGGTCACAGCGCCGCCGGCCGCAAGGAGCCGGCGCGCGATCACGCGTGCTCGTTCTCGAGCTCGCGCGCGACGTCGTCGAGCACGTCGTCCGCGGAGCCGGGCCGCTCCTGCACGTCGCTCCATCGCCATTGCTCGAGGTACGCGTCACTGTCGGTGAGGCCCTGCGTCATCGCGCGGTTGTCGATCTCCTGTTGGAACCAGTCGGGCAGCTGGCGCTTGAGCTCGCTCCCGTCGTCGGCGAACGCCTTCACGAGCGACGGCACGTCCTGCCAGTAGAGGATCTGATACCGGGCCACGAGCGGTCTACCGATTCTGGACGAACTGGAAGCCGAAGCGGCCCTTGATGCAGAGGTTGCCGCGCGTGACGTCGTGGTCGTCGGGCGAGGTGACCTTGACGATCGCGTCGTCCTGCACGTGGAGCGTCAGGTTGCACCCGACACCGCAATAGGGGCACACCGTGTCGACCTGCGACTGCGCGGCCTCGTCCCATCGCCCTTCCTCGCGCAGCTCGTGCTCGGTCGTGAACATGAGCGCGCCGGTCGGGCAGACGGCGATGCAGTTGCCGCAGTACACGCAAGCAGACTCCGGAAGCTCGACGTCGAACTCCGTCGAGATGCGCGCCTCGAAGCCGCGGCCCGCGGTCGAGATCGCGAACGTGTTCTGGTGATCGACGCCGCAGGCCTCGACGCACTTGTAACAGAGGATGCACTTCGAGTAGTCGCGGACGTAGAGGTCGTTGTCGACCTTCACCGGCTGCTCCACCGTCGCGCGCTCGCCGAAGCGGTCCGGCTGCGCGTCGTACTCCGCGACGTAGCGCTGCGCGTCGGGAGCGGTGGAGAGGTCGACCGACGAGCCCAGCAGCTCGAGCACCATGCGGCGGCTGGTGCGAACGCGCGGCGAGTCGGTGTGCACGACCATGCCCGCCTCGACCTTGCGCGAGCACGAGGGCACGAGCACGCGGGCTCCCTCGACCTCGACCACGCAGACGCGACAGACGTTCACCGGCGTGAGCGTGTCGGCGTAGCAGAGCGTCGGCGTCGCGATGCCGAGCCGGCGGCAGGCGTCGAGGATCGTCGAGCCCTCGGTCACGCTCACGCTGCGGCCGTCGATCGTGAGCTCGACGAGCTTCTTCGGTGCGTCGACGCTGACCATGCTCATGACGCGAGCACTCCGAGGTTCGTCATCGCCGACGCGACGGCGTTCGCGGCCGTCTGGCCGAGGCCGCAGATCGACGCGTCGCGCATCACCTGCGTCAGGTCGGCGAGCACCTCCAGCTCGTTCCCGTTCGCGCGACCGCCGGCGAGCCGGTGCAGCGCCTCTTCCTGGCGGATCGTGCCGACGCGGCACGGCACGCATTGCCCGCACGACTCGTCGCGGAAGAACTCTGCGATCCGGAGCACCGCGTCGACGAG
>DASSGL010000304.1:0-12034 GCA_035693525.1 Gaiellaceae bacterium
GGTCAGGAGGCCGGGCATGCAGAGGCCCTGCAGCGCACGGCACACGAGCAGCAGGGCGAAGGTGGGCGCGACCGCGGCACCGATCGTCGGCGCGACGACGAGGGTGCTCGCGAGCACGATCGAGCGCTTGCGTCCGTACCGGTCGGAGAGCGGCCCCCAGATCCAGGCGCCGACGGCGAGCGCCAGCACGACCACGGAGATGGTCGACCCGGCCTCAGCCGGGCTGACGTCGAAGGCGCGGCCGAGCTCGGGCAGGATCGCCTGGGTCGAGTACGTGACCGCGAACATGGCGGCGGCGCCGAGCAGGAACCCGGTCATGCCGCTCGACCCGAGCGCGCGGCCTCTAAGGACGGACGAGCAGGCCTCCGTTGGCCGCTGCGCCCTCGAGGAAGCGGAGCCAGTCGAGCCAGAGCTTCTCGTCGGCGAGCACTTTCGGCTTCGGTTCGGCCGGCGCGAGCATGCCCTCCACCTCTGCGATCGAGATGCGGCCGCCGGCCTCGACGCGCTCCGCCGGCCAGGGCATGCCCTGGACGAGCATCTCGTCTGCGAGCGCGCGCACGTCGGACTCGCTCAGCCAGACGTGGCCGCTCATCCCGTCGTTCGAGGCCCAGTAGAAGGCGACGCCCATCGCAGGAGACCGTAGTCGGTCCGTCTCCATTTCGTCATCAGCCCGCATTACAGTGAGCATGAGGTGACGACATACGACGTGCACCAGCATCTCTGGCCGGGGTCACTAGTCGGGGCGCTGGCCGAGCGCACGTCGCCGCCGCTGCTGCACGGGCACACGCTCGTGCTGGAGCACGAGGGCTTGTTCCAGATCGACCCGGCCGACTACGGCTTCGAGGCCTGCCTGCGGAACCTCGATCGGGCCGGAGTCGACGTGGCGGTCGTCTCGTGCCCGCCCACGCTCGGGGTTGGCGCACTCCCGGAGGCCCAGGCCGCGGAGCTTCGCCGCGCGTACCACGAAGGAGCGCTCGCCGCCGCGGCCGAGAGCGGCGGTCGGCTCCTTCCGCTCTCGATGGATCGATCGGAGGACGGGTTCGTCGGGGCGATCCTCGCCGCGGACGACGTGGCCGAGCTCGACGGCGACGTCTCCGAACGGCTCGACGAGCTCGAGCGCCGCGGGATGTTCGTTCTCGTCCATCCGGGCGCCGCGCATCCGCCTCCGGATGCGCCTCCCTGGTGGGCCGCCACGGTCGACTACACCGCCCAGATGCAGCGGGCGTACGCGACCTGGCTCGCGCACGGCGTCGAGCGCTGGCCCGACCTGCGCATCGTCTTCGCGATCCTTGCCGGCGGCGCGCCGTTCCAGCTCGAGCGAATGCAGGCGAGAGGGTTCGACATAGCGAACGCGTTGCATCCGACGATCTTCCTCGAGACGTCGTCGTACGGCCGCCGAGCGCTCGAGCTCTGCCTTGCCACCTTCGGCGCGCGGCAGATCGTGTTCGGCAGCGACGCCCCGGTCGTCGACTCGACGACCACACTTGCTCACGTCCGGAGCTTCGGCCAAGCTGCAACCGAGGCCCTCTGTCAACACAACCCGACGATCCTGCTCACATGACCGACCTTGCGACGTTCATCGCGGAGCGCATCCCCGGCGGCCGCGACCTCGATCAGAGCGAGCTCCTTCTGCTCGCCACCGCGATCGGCACCACACCGGCCCTCTGGGAGGACAGGGTCACGCACGATCCGGGCCAGCGCGTCTACGTGGAGCTCTACCGCGACACGCACCTCGACGTCTGGATGATCTGCTGGCTCGACGACCAGAAGACCGGCTACCACGACCACGACGTCTCCTCCGGCGCCGTGTACGTCTGCGAAGGAGAGCTCGTCGAGGACCGCTTCCTCTTCGGGAGCGACGGTCTCCTCCACGCGAGCCGCAAGCGGCCTCCCGGCGAGGCGTTCCAGTTCGACGCCGCCTACATCCACGGCGTGCGACACGCGGGCGGGCCGCCGGCGACGTCGATCCACTGCTACTCGCCGCCGCTCTGGCGCATGGGCTACTACGACGCCGACGAGGACGGCTCGCTGATCCGCACGTCGCTCAGCTACCTCGAAGAGGTGGCCGAGGGCCACAGCCACTGAGCCCCTGCAACCAGGTTGCGGAGCAACCTGGTTGCATCTTCCGCCAGGCCATCCGGAACGACCGGGACCCTTGCAACTTGACTTCAGTCAGGTTGCGGTCGTGCGCTCCGCCAGGCATCCGGAACGACCGGACCCCTGGGTCAGAGCTTCTCGGCGAACTCCACGTTGTCGGCCTTCAGGCTCGGATCCGTGCCGAGGTAGGCGTGCTTCGACATGTCGGCGGTGTACCGGCTCGCCGGCGGCGTGCGACCGACCGCCTCGGCGAGGCTCCGGATGTGGTGCGGGCCTGCGCCGCAGCAGACGCCGAGGTACCGGACGCCGAGCTCGTAGGCCGCAGCGCCGAAGTCCGCCATCTCGTTCCGGTTGCACACGAACGGATCGAGCGCGGTCGGGAAGGGCATGCCGTCGTACTGCGGATCGCGCAGCGACTGGAACGTCGGCTCGTCGTCGTGCGTCCGGTACGGGACCGGAAGAGCTGCGACGTGGCAGCTGACGGCCGAGCGAATCTCGGCGATGTGCGGGAGCATCGTGCGCGGCCCGCGAATGCAGTTCAGGCCGACGACGTCCGCGCCGGCCGCCTCGAGCTCGAGGGCTGCCTCCGCCGGGGTGAAGCCGTCGCGGGTCGTGGGCTCGCGGTGGAGCGCCAGCGTGATGACCGCGGGGAGGCCCGTCTCCTTGATCACCTCGAGCGCCAGCAGCGCCTCGGCCACATGGGAGAACGTCTCCCCGATGATGAAGTCGACGCCCGCGTCCGCGGCCCACGCCGCCTGCTCCTCGAACATGGCCCGCACCGTCGCGCGGGACTCGTCGTCGTCCGCGAAGACGTTCGTATTCGAGAGATCGCCCGCGAAGAGCGCGCCGCTCTCGTCGGCCACCCCGCGCGCGAGCTCGAGCGCGTCGCGGTTGAGGCGCTCGAGCAGGTGCTCCTTGCCGACGATCCGAAGCTTCTCGCGATGGCCGTAGTACGTGAACGCCTCGACGACGTCGGAGCCGGCATGGACGAACTCGCGATGGAGCTCCCTGACGACCTCGGGATGCTCGAGCACGACTTCGGGCACGAACGCGCCCGCCTGCAGGTAGCCGCGGCGCTCGCACTCGAAGAGATAGCCCTCGGCGCAGATCACCGGTCCCTGCTCGAGGCGCTCGAGGAGACCGGGCTTCGCGGGTGATCTCATTGAAACCTCCTCGTCGGGATACCGAGCAGCCTATGCGTATTCGCAACCGACGACCGCAACCTGCCTCAAGGCAGGTTGCGGTTAGCCGTTTTCGCGTACGGTCTGCCGATGCGTGCGATCGTGCTGCACGGCCACGAGCTTGGGCTCGAGGAACGGCCCGACCCGGAGCCCGGGAGCGGGGAGGTCGTCGTCGCCGCGCCGTACGCGGCCGTCAACCCCGCCGACCTCGCGCAGCGGGCGGGCCACTATCCCGCGCCGCCGGGCTCGCCGCAAGACATTCCCGGGCTCGAGGTGACGGGAACGGTCGTCGCGTGCGGCGACGCCGTCCTCACGCGATCCGTCGGCGACCGCGTCTTCGGCCTCGTCGGCGGCGGCGGGCTCGCGGATCGAGTCGTCGTGCACGAGCGGCACGTCGTCGCGGTGCCCGAGCAGCTGAATGACGAGGAGGCGGCTGCGGTGCCGGAGGCCTTCCTGACGGCGCACGACGCGATCGTCGGTCAGGCCGGGCTTGCAGCCGGAGACGTGCTGCTCGTCAACGGCGCGAACGGCGGCGTCGGGACGGCGGCCGTCCAGATCGGCCTGCTCGCCGGCGCCAGGGTGTTCGCGGCCGCGCGGAGCGACGAGGCGCGCCGCCGGCTCGCGGAGCTCGGCGCGGAGGCGGTTTCTCCGGACGAGACGCCCGAGCGCGTCACGGCGGCCGGAGGCGCCGACGTCGTGCTCGAGCTGGTCGGCGCCCCGAACATCTCCTCGGACATCGAGCTGCTCGCCCTGAAAGGGAGAATCGTGTCCGTCGGCACGACCGCCGGCGCGGATGCGGCGCTCTCCCTGCGCGCGCTGATGGGGCGGCGCGGACGCATCTTCGGGACACACCTTCGCGGCCGGAGCCTCGAGGAGAAGGCGCTCGCGGTGCAGGCGTTCGGGCACCACCTCGCCCCGGCCCTCGCAGACGGACGCCTGCACGGGATCGTCGACCGGGTGTTCCCGGTCGAGGAATTCGAGGAGGCCTTCGCCTACATGACGCAGCCGGGCAAGTTCGGCAAGGTCCTGCTGAAGTTCTAGAGCGACTCGACCGGCACGGTGCGGCCCTCGACGAGCGCCTGCTCGCAGGCGACCACCGTCGCGAGCGTGCCGGCGGCGTCGCGCGGCGTGCAGAAGACGCGCGCGGGATCCGCGGCGGCCGCAGCTTCGAGGAAGCGCTCGACTCCCCGTTCGATCGGGTGCTGTGTCGATCGGGCGTCGATCGTCTGCCCCCGCGAGACTCCGCTCAGCGTGAACTCCGGATCGAGCTCGAGGTGGAGCGACGACTCGCTGCCGAGCACGTCGAGCGAGTACTTGCCGGGCAGGCCGTCGCGCGTCCAGGCGATCGTCGTCGAGCCGACAGCGCCGTTCGCGAAGCGCAGCGCGATCGTGGCCGCGTCCTCGATGTCGCCCCGCTCGCCGGCGCTCTGCGCGAGCGGGACGCTTCCCGCGGCCGCCTGCACGGCCACGACCTCGCCGCCCACTGCCCGCTCGAGGTCGATGCCGTGACTTGCGCGCTCGAGCATGTTCCCGCCTCCCTGGGCGCGGTCGAGGAACCACGAGCGGCTCTTCGTCGGCCCGGTGCCGATCCCGATCAGGAGGCCGAGCTCCTGGCCCTCGAGCGCGCTGCGCAGGTCGTCGAGCACCTCGACTGCGCGCCACTGGTAGCCGACGGCGCAGACGGCCTTCGCGCGCTCGGCCGCGTCGACGATCGAGCGGGCGTCGTCGAGGCCGCGCGCGATCGGCTTCTCGAGGTACACGTGGATGCCGCGCGCGAGCGCCTCGACCGTCGGCTCGCGGTGCAAGAGGGGCGGAGTGCAGACGAACACGCAGTCCGGCGACTCGCGCTCGACGAGCTCATGCCAGTCGGTGTAGGCGGGCGCCTCGCCGGCAAGCGCGCGAGCTCGCGTCTCGTCGATGTCGCAGACCGCCGCGAGCTCGACGGAGTCGAGCCGCCGCAGGATCGCCGCGTGTTCCTCCGCGATCCAGCCGGCTCCGATGATCGCGGCGCGCACGGCCCGCGAGATTAGCATCGACGAATGCGCTTGCAGGACAGAGTCGCCGTCGTCACGGGAGGAAGCTCGGGGATCGGACGCGCGATCGCGCTCCGCTTCGCGGACGAAGGCGCGCGCGTCGTCGTCTGCGACCTCGTCCGCGAGCCGCGCGAGGGCGGCGAGACGACGGAGTCGCTGCTCGGCGACCGGGGCTTCCACGTGGACGCCGACGTCTCGCGCGGCGACGACGT
Organism: Gaiellaceae bacterium; assembly: GCA_035693525.1. Taxonomy (GTDB): domain Bacteria; phylum Actinomycetota; class Thermoleophilia; order Gaiellales; family Gaiellaceae; genus Palsa-739. The sequence goes on from DASSGL010000304.1 coordinate 5,524, forward strand.
CGACAGGCTCGTCGCAGCCGCCGTGGAGCGCTACGGCCGTCTCGACGTGATGGTCTGCAACGCCGGCATCGCGGGGAACTACTCGAAGCCGCTGCTCGAGACGACGGACGAGGACTGGGACGCGATCATGTCCGTGAACCTCCGCGGCGTCTTCCTCTGCTGCCGGCGCGCCGTCGGCGAGATGGTCGAGCAGGAGCCGGTCGACGATGTCCGCGGGCGCGTGATCATCATCTCGTCCCAGCACGGGATGATCGGGCCGCCCGGCCACCTCGCCTACGCCGTGAGCAAGGGCGGCCTCGTCAACATGACCCATCAGCTCGCGGTCGACTACGCGCGCCGCGGCGTGCTCGTCAACGCCGTCGCGCCGGGGAAGATCCTCACGGGATCGCCGGAGCAGCAGAATCCGGAGGCGCTCGCGTATTCGCACGCGCGGACGCCCTTCCCGCGCCTTGGACGACCGTCCGACGTCGCGGGCGCGGCCCTCTTCCTCGCGAGCGACGACTCGGGCTACGTGTCCGGCGTCAACCTGCTCGTCGACGGCGGCTGGATGGCGTACTGAGGAAGCGGCGCCACGCCGAGCGCCGCAAGCGCCCGCTCGAGCTGCTCCGTATGGGCGCCGTCGTCGACGAGCACGACCTCGTACTCGTTGCGGCGGAACTCCGCGACGTGCTCCGCCGTCTGCTCGAGCCACGCGGACGCGGTCTCGGGGTCGAGGTCGGTCGGCGGAAGCTGGATGATCCCGAAGCCTTCGCGGCTGAGCTCGTCGATAGAGGGCTCGAGCAGCGAGTCCGCGACGACGGCCACCCGGCGGGAGCGCGCGTCGCTCACCTGAGCAGCGCTCCGATGCGCTGCAGCTCCTCGTCGGGGTCGTAGTCGACGAACCAGTGCCGGATCCCGGTCGCGCGCGGCTCCGGCAGCCCGCGCTCCGCGAGCTCCGTCTTCAGCTCCTCGATGAAGATGCCGTCGCCCGGAACGAGCGTCGAGTCGTCCTCGTCGCCGATGTCGGGCTTCCCCGCCCACGTCGGCGAGGAGCACGTGAACTCGACGCCCATCGTCGGGCTCGTGTCGACTCCGAGCAGGACGAGATCGTCTCCCGCTGCCGCGTGCTGTCCGATCACCGCGGCAACGAGCTTCGCGAGCCTGCGGCAGTGCTGCCGGTACAGAGGCGTGTCGAACTGCTCGCGCACGCCCCAGAACCGCCGCGCGCCTCCGAAGGCAAGCTCGGGGCACGGCATCTGCCGGATCGTGTAGCCGCGCTCGCGCAGGAGGTCGATCACGGGCTCCCACATGCCGGGCCTCAGTGCGCCCCCTTCCACCTTCGAGTTCTGGTTCAGCAGGCAGTGGGCGACGAAGGCGACCCGCTTCGGCGCTTCGGACATCACGGTGAGCCCACGAGCGTATTCCGTGCGCGTGCCAGCGCCTCCGCGACGCGCTCCATCAGCTCCGCCGGCCCAACCGTGATCCGCACGTAGCCGTCGAGCCCGTACTCGCTGCCGGCGCGCACGAGCAGTCCCTCCTCGGCGACAGCCTGCGCAACTGCCGCATCGTCGACGCCGGTGTCGACGAGCACGAAGTTCGTCTGCGACGGACGCGGCTCGAGGCCGGCCTCGCGGAGCCGGTCGTCGAGGATCCGCCTCGCGTGGGCCACCGCCTGCCGGCGTTCCGCGATCAGCTCCGGGTGGGCGAGGCAGACGCGACCGGCGGCGAGCGCCGCCCGGTTGACATTGAAGGGCTCCTGCACGACGTCGAGGTAGTGCGCAAGCTCGGGATCGGCGACCGCGTAGCCGAGCCTGAGCCCGGCGATGCCGAAGAGCTTCGAGAGCGTGCGCAGCATGACGACCCTCGCGCCTGCCTCCACGTCGCGCACCCGGTCGACCCTCGAGCCCGGATCGACGTAGTCGCCGTATGCCTCGTCGACGACTGCGATGCAGTCATCGGGGAGCACAGCGAGGAATGCCTGCCACTCGTCTTCCGTCGCGAGCGAGCCCGTCGGATTGTTGGGGTCGCAGATCCAGACGAGCTTTGCGCCGGCGTCCGCCGCGGTCGTCGCGACCGCGTCGAAGTCGATGCGCAGGTCGCGGAGCGGCACCCGGTGGACGTCCGCGCCGCGCGCCGCGCTCACCTGGGCGTAGAGGCCGTAGGTCGGGCGGGGCACGACCACCGAGTCGCCCGGATCGAGGAGAAGGCCCGCGAGCGTCCCGATCAGGGCCTGCGTCCCGTGCGCGGGGACGATCCGGTCGGGCGTCGTGCCGATCCACGACGCGACGGCTTCTCGGAACTCGCTGTACGACTCCTCCGGGTACATCCAGACGTTGGGAAGCTCGTCCTCGACCGCCTCGCGCACCCCGGCGAGCGGCGGGAAGAGGTCCTCGTTCCGGTTCAGCCGGACGACCTCGCGCCCGTAGCGCTCCTCGAGATCGGCCATGCTCGGGCCCGGGTGGTAGGCGTGCAGGTCTTGCACCGCAGGCCGTACGAAACGGGACCAGTCCGTCGCCGTCACGCTACGTAGAGTACGCGGCCGTCGGTGTACGACCTCGTCGTCAAGAACGGTCTCGTCGTCACGGCCGAGCAGGCATCGATCGCCGACGTCGCCGTCGCGGGCGAGCGGATCGCCGCCGTCGGCCGTGGGCTGGGCGGTGCGGTCGAGCTCGACGCGATCGGGTGCTACGTCATCCCGGGCGCGGTCGACGGGCACGTGCACTTCGACGACCCGACGTTCCCGCCGTACGCGCTGCCGACCGCGGACTCCTTCGCGACGGGAACGCGCGCCGCCGCCTTCGGCGGCACGACCACCGTCGTCGACTTCGCCCAGCCGGCCGTCGGGCAGTCGCTCCTCGACGGGGTCGAGCAGCGGCGCGCGGATGCGGACGGCGAGGCGGTGATCGACTACGGGCTCCACGTCAACATCCGGGATCCGGATCCCTCGCGACTCGACGAGGTACCCGACCTCTTCAGGCGCGGCGTGCCGTCGCTCAAGCTCTACATGGCCTACGACGGATACCGGATTCCCGATTCGGCAATCTTCCGCGCGATGACGGCGTTCGGCGCCGAGGGCGGTCTCGCGATCCTGCACGCGGAGAACGACGACGTGATCCGCGAGCTCGGCGCCCGCCTCGCGGCCGAAGGAAAGACAGGTCCGGAGTGGCTCGTCTCGGCGTGCCCGCCGGAGGCCGAGGCGGAGGCGGTCCACCGCGCGATCGTGCTCGCCGGCATCGCCGGGGCGAGGCTGCTCGTCTTCCACCTGTCGTGCGCCCAGGCGGCCGACGAGGTCCGGCGGGCCAAGCAGCGCGGGGCCGACGTTGCGGGCGAGGTCACCTCGCACGGTCTCGTGCTCGAGCAGTCTGCGCTCCGCTCGGGCGATCTGCACGCACAGTCGCTTGCCGTCCGCCCGCCGCTCCGCGACGCCGCGCAGCGCGATGCGCTCTGGAACGCGCTCGCCGCCGGCACGATCGACATCGTCTCGTCCGACCATTGCCCGCGGGTGCCGCGCGACGGCTTCAACCCTGCCGGCGCCTCCGGCGTCGAGACGCGGCTCTCGCTCGTGCACGAGCTCGGCGTTCGCATCGGCCGGATCGACCTGAGCCGCTGGGTCTCGGCGTGCTGCACGCGACCTGCGGAGATCTTCGGCCTCGAGAGGAAGGGGCGCCTCCGCCCCGGCTGCGACGCCGACATCGTCGTCTTCGACCCGAGCCGAGAGGTGACGCTCTCGGTGGACGCCCTTCACTCCGCGCTCCCGTTCTCGACCTACGAGGGGATCGCCGTCCGCGGCGTCCCGGTCACGACGATCAGCCGCGGCGAGGTGATCGTCGCGGACGGCGAGTTTCGCGGCGAGGCCGGGCGCGGCCGCTTCGTCGAACGTGGGTACTGAGATCCGGATCGACGCCGCGCGCATGCGCGACGACTTCGACGCGCTCGCAGCGATCGGAGCGACCGCCGCCGGCGGCGTCGATCGTCCGAGCCTCGGACCCGCGCACCTCGAGGCGCGCGCCTGGTTCCTCGAGCGGGCGCGCTCGGCGGGCCTCGAGACACGCGTCGATCCCGCCGGCAACCATTCGGCCGTCTTCGGCGCCCGCGGGCCGACGCTCCTCCTCGGGTCGCACCTCGACTCCGTCCCGGACGGCGGGCGCTTCGACGGCGCGCTCGGCGTCGTCTCCGCCCTCCACGTCCTCCTCGCCGTGCAGGCGTCGGGCCTCGAGCTGCCGGTGACGCTCGAGGCGATCGACTTCACGGACGAGGAGGGAACGCTCGTCGGGCTGCTAGGCAGCGAGGCGCTGACCGGCGCCCTCACGATGGAAGCCCTCCGCGCTCCTCGCGGCGGTCGCGACGCGCTCGAGGCCGGGCTCGAGCGGGCCGGCCTGAAGGAGGAGAAGCTGGCGGCTGCGCGGCGCGATCCCGGCTCGCTCGCCGGCTACCTCGAGCTGCACATCGAGCAGGGGCCGATCCTCGAGCGCGCGCAGCGCCAGATCGGCGTCGTCACCTCGATCGTCGGCGCGCGCTCGTTCTTGCTCGCCTTCTCCGGCCGCGCCGGTCACGCGGGCACGACGCCGATGGCCGAACGGCGTGACGCCGGCCTCGCGGCTGCGGCGTTCGCGCTGGCCGTCGAGGAGGTCGTGAGGCGCGACTTCCCGAGCTGCGTGGCGACCGTCGGGGACATCCGTCTCGAGCCGGGCGCGTTCAACGTCATTCCGGGCGTCGCGCGCCTCGCGCTCGAGTTTCGCTCCTCGGACCCGCAGGAGCTCGACTCGCTCGCGGTCGCGCTCCTTGCCCGGGCCCGCGCCGAGGGGACGCGCCGCGGGGTCGCGCTCGAGATCGAGCCGGTCGGGCGCTGGGAGCCCACCCCGCTCGACCCGGAGATCTGCGACGCGATCGAGGCGGCCGCCGACGGGCTCGGCCTCAGCTCGGTCAGGCTGCACTCGGGCGCGGGCCACGACGCGCAGGCGCTGGCGGCGATCACGCGTGCCGGGATGGTCTTCGTGCCTTCTGTCGAAGGCCTGAGCCACGACCCCGGCGAGCTGACGCACTGGGACGATTGCGTCAACGGCGCGAACGTGCTGCTCGAAGCGGCACTCGCGCTCGCAGCCGGCCGAGCCTGAGGAGCCAGGCGCCGGCGAGGAGGACGAGCGGCACGAGAAGCGCGAAGGCGAGCCGGTCGCCTGCCGTCTGCGAGACCGCGCCGCCGACGAGCGGTGCGACGACGGTCGACGTCGCCCAGGCGGCGTTGACGAGCCCGATCGCGGCGCCTGCTCCGAGCCCGGTCGCGGCCGCGCTCGCGGAGGCGAGCGGGTACGCGATCGTCGACGTCACCGCGGTGCAGGCCGAGCGGGCGAGCAGGAACGCGACGAGCACCCAGGTGGCGGTGCTGAGCGCGGGGAGGACGAGCGAGAGGCCGAGCGCGAGCACTGCGACTCCCGCGGCTCCCGGTGTGACGAGGCGACGCCCGAAGCGCCCCGCGGCGACGCCGCCGAGGAGGTAGACGACGGCTGCCGCGCCGAGAATCGTCCCGATTGCGCCGACGGAGACGCCGTTCGATCGCAGCCGCAACGGCACGAGGAGGAAGGCGACGCTGCTCGAGAAGCCGCCGGCGGTCATCATCGCGGCGGCGCCGAGCACGAGCGGGTTGTCCCGGGCCGCACGCAACATCGCGCGCAGGTCGAGTCGCTCCGCCTCGCCCGCCTCGAGCCCGGCCGGCGCGAGCATGAGCCCGCAGGCTGCGGCGGCCGAGACGACGGCGATCGCGACGAACGGGACCGCGAGGCCGAAGTGGGCGGCGACGATTCCGGCGAACGCCGGGCCGACGGCGGCGGAGGCGCCGGTGACCGGAATCGCCGCGCCCAGCACCGAGCGGCGGCCGTCACCGCCGCCCTCGACGAGCAGAGCGAGCCCGGCCGTCCAGACGGCGCCGAATGCGACGCCGAAGAGCGCTCGACTCCCGAGGAGGAGCCAGAAGTCGCGCGCGAGGCCCTGTGCGAGCGCGGAGAGCGCGACCAGGAGCGCCGCTGCGACCGTCAGGCGCCGGGCGCCGAGCCGGTCGGTGACGACGCCGATCGGGAGGGTCGCCACCACCATCGTCACGCTCGCCGCCGCGAACAGGGCACCCACCTGGACGTGGCTCAGGTGCAGGTCGGCCGCGTAGACCGGCCCGAGCGGGGCGAGGGCCGACTGCATGACCCCGGCCGCGAAGACGAGCGTGTAGACCGGGAGGGCCTGGCGCACGTCCTTCTTCGGAAATGGTTCTGGCGCGGTCACGAGAGTAGACTCACGTTCTTGACACGGCGCGAGGAGGCTGTCAGCGTCGCACAATCCCCCTTGGGGCAACTCTATCCCGTGCACGCCAACGGACCGGAGGGCGGAAGAAAATGGATAGGGAAACACGGCGGCGGTTCGAGGACTACCGCGCGAACGAAGCAGGGCCGATCGAGAACACGCTCCTCGACGAGCTCCTGGACGGTGAGGTCGACCGGAAGGAGTTCTTCCGGCGCGCGGGCGTCTTCGGGCTCTCGACGTCCGTCAT
>DASSGL010000305.1:0-2508 GCA_035693525.1 Gaiellaceae bacterium
GGCAGCACGCCGAGGACGCCGCCTTCGGCGCAGCTCGGAGCGAGCTCGGGCGGCGGCGGCTGCGGGAACAGGCAGCGGTAGCACGGCCCCTCATGGGGCTTGAAGACGGTGACCTGGCCTTCGAAGCGGTAGATCGACCCGTGCACCACGGGAATCCCGTGGAAGACGGAGGCGTCGTTGACGAGGTAGCGCGTCGGGAAGTTGTCGGCGCCGTCGACGATCACGTCCCAGCCGTCGGCGAGGATGCGATCGACGTTCTCGGACGAGAGGCGCTCCTTGTAGGTCACGGCGTCGACGTCGGGGTTCAGCGCCTCGAGCGTCTGCTTCGCCGAGTCGGCCTTCCAGTCGCCGAGCCTGTCGGTCGAGTGCGCGATCTGGCGCTGGAGGTTCGAGGCATCGACGCGGTCGTCGTCGACGATGCCCAACCGGCCGACGCCGGCCGCGGCGAGGTAGAGCGATGCCGGCGAGCCGAGGCCGCCTGCCCCGATCAGGAGCACGCGCGAGTCGAGCAGCCTGAGCTGGCCCTCCTCGCCGACCTCGGGAATCAGCAGGTGGCGGCTGTAGCGCGAACGCTTCTCGGCGTCGAGGACGCGCGGAAGCTCCGTCGGGAAGCCGTTGCGCTTCCAGTCGGTGAAGCCGCCCGAGAGCGAGGCGACGTTCTCGTAGCCCATCTCCTCGAGGGTCTTGGCCGCGAACGCGGAGCGGTTACCGGACTGGCAGTAGAGGACGACCGGCTGAGAGCGGTCGGGTGCGGCGCCTTCGATCCGCGACTCCAGGAAGCCGCGGGGAACGTGGATCGCGCCGGGGAGATGACCCTCGCTCCACTCGTCCTGCTCCCGGACGTCGACGAGGAGCGGGGGAGCCGGCGAGTCGAGGAGCTCGCGCGTGCGCGAGGCGTCGACCTCGTCGATCTCGGTCTTGACCTGCTGGAGCAACTCGCGGTAGTTCGCCATGACTTTCCCAAATATAGCGGGGTGGAGCGAAGATACGCTGGCCTTCGATGACCGCCCGCACGCGTGTGCTCGCGACCGTGGCGGCCGCGGCGGTGGTCGTCGTCGCCGCGACGGTGACGGTCACGTGGCTGCAAAGCCGGGGCGAGACGCGCACGCCGGCCGCCGCAGCTGGAAAGCCGCGCGCAGGACGACCGCCGCTGACGTTCGACTTCGGGGTGCGCGACGACCCGGAGGCGCGGGCGCTCTCGAACGGCGCGAGGCTCCTCGCCAAGGGCGACGCCGCGAAGGCGCTCTCGATCTTCGAGCGCTACCACTCGCTCGACGCGCAGATCGGCGCCGCGTTCGCACGCTGGCCGGACGGCGGGCTCGACATGGTCAAGCGCCTCGTCGCCTCGCATCCGACGAGCGCGGCGGCACAGCTCCACCTCGGGTGGGCGCTTCTCTGGTCCGGGCGCAACGCCGACGCGGCGGCGCAGTTCGAGCGCGTCGACCAGGACTTCCCCGACGCCCCGGAGGCCGTGACCGCGGAGGACGTCCTCTACCCGAAGATGGCCCCGAACCTCCCGTACGTCGTCCTCGGCGTCGCAGTGCCCTCGGCGCCGACCGCGGCAGCGCAGCTTCGGCTCGCCGCCCGGGAGGCGCGCGGGGGCGACGCCGACGCGAAGCTCCGCTACGGCCTCGCGCTCTGGTCCCTCCGCCGCCGCGTCTCGGCGGAGCGCCAGTTCACGGCGGCGGCGAAGCTCGCCCCGCAGGACCCGGTCGCGCGGACGGCGGCGGCCGTCGGCGCCTTCACGAAGCGGTCCCCGGTCGGCGCGTTCGGTCGCCTGGGGCCGCTCACGGGCGAGTTTCCGCGGGCCGCCGTCGTCCGGCTCCACCTCGGGATCCTCCTCCTCTGGACGGGGCAGCTCGCGAAGGCGAAGAAAGAGCTCCGCTTGGCCGTCTTGTACGAGCCGAGGTCGCCCTGGGCGACGACCGCACGACAACTGCTTTCAGCCATTCCTAACAATGGGACCAAGTAAGGGAAATATGAGCCGAACGGCCTATAGCGACTTGTCGGCTCCGGCAGGCATAGTGCGGCATCTCGCAAAGCACGTCCGTCTTGTCACAAACAGGGTGCACGGAGGGGGAGCATGGTGAGCGCAGGGGTTGAGCGAGCCGAAGGTGCCGTGGTGGACGTCCTCGAGAGCGAGGAGGCCCGCAATCTGCTCGAGGCGGCGCAGGCCGCCGGGTCGGTGAGTCAGGACGACATCGCGCTCGCGCTGGACGAGCTCGATCTCGACGCCGGCCAGATCGACGAGTTCTACAAGACGCTGGAGGAGATGCAGGTCGAGGTCGTCGCCGAGGTCGAGGAGCCGGAGAAGGAGCCCGTGAGCGAGGTGCGCGAGATCTCCACCGACTCGCTGCAGCTCTTCCTCAAGGACATCGGCAAGGTCGACCTGCTGACCGCCGCCCAGGAGGTCGAGCTCGCGAAGCGGATCGAGCGCGGCGACCACGGCGCCAAGCAGGAGATGGTCGAGGCGAACCTCCGTCTGGTCGTCTCGATCGCGAAGCGCTA
>DASSGL010000306.1:0-2381 GCA_035693525.1 Gaiellaceae bacterium
GGCGGGGCTGCCCCAGGCCCGGCGCGATCGAGACGACGGCCGCGTGCACGTCACCGCCGACGACCTCGAACTCGTGACGCTCGCTCACCGCAGCCTGATGGATGTGGCCCGCGAGGATGAGGTCGGCCCCTGCCTCGACCAGCGCGCGGAGCACGCGGTTCCGGTGCGACACCGGGCGCTTCCGCGACGCCCGCCACGGCGCGCCGAGCATGTGGTGGTGCAGCACGACCACGCGATATGCGCCGTCGGGCCTGTTCTGCAGTCGGTCGGCCGCACGACGCAGCTGCTCCTCGCGGAGCGCGCCGCCCTGCTGCCGGAACGGCCGGGCCGAGTTCAAGCCGACGACGTGGAGTCTGGGGGAGGAGTGCGTCGGCTCGGTCGTCTGCCACTGGCGCTCGAACTCCGCGAACGTCCGCGTGAACCGCGCGGGAAACGTGTACGGCATGTCGTGGTTGCCGGGCACGGCAAGCACCGGCGCACCGAAGGAGCGGAGGAACCGCGCGGCCCGCTCGTGCTCGCTAGGGCGGCCGCGATGCGTGAGGTCGCCGGAGGCGACGATCAGCTCTGGCTCGACGCGCGTGACGAGTGCCGCAAGGGCACGCTCGACCACCGGATCCTCTCGTGTACCCATGTGGAGATCGGATACATGGAGGAGCCGCCCCGGCACGACCGAATGAGGCTATAGATTCAATGAACGCGATGGCCGACGACTCCGCGGAGATCTTCGACGACCTGTACCTCGGCCTACGCGCCGGCGGTGCTCTGCGGAAGCAGCGCCGCGGCGAGCCGTTGACGGCCGACGAGCAGGAGGCCCTCGGGCGCTGGCAGCGCCTGTCCACGTCGCGCAAGGCGATTGCGATCAGCGGCTTCGCTGTCGGCACCTTCGGTCTCGGCTTCACCCTCGGCGGCCTCGTCTTCGGCCGCTGGCGCAAGGCCTGAGCCTCGCGCGTGCTCACGCTCTACCAGGCGGAGTGGTGTCCTTATTCCTCCGCGGTGCGCGAGGTCCTGACGGAGCTCGGGCTCGACTTCGTCGCGCGCCAGGTGGAGCCGGAGCCGGAGCAACGGGCGACCCTGCTCGAGCTCTCCGGCAAGAGCTCGATCCCGGTGCTCGAGACCGAGGACGGCGAGCTCTTCCGCGGCGCCCGCGAGATCTTCCGCTACCTCGAGACACGCGAGGGGTGGGAGTACGCCCACGAGCACCGGCGCCAGTGGATCGCCCACGCCGACGCGCGCAAGTCCGATGCGGCGAGTCGCATTCTGAAGAGGTTCCGCGTCGACCGGCCGGGGCCCCCGGTCACGGCCGAGCCCGACGAAGCCGAGGTCGTGAACGTTCCCGACGAGAGCCGCTACGAGCTGCGACTCGGCGACCGCCGCCTCGGCTACGCCGCGTACCACCGCCACGACGACACGATCGCGTTCACCCACACGGAGGTCGACGCCGTGTGCGAGGGGCGCGGCTTCGGCACCCGGCTCGTGCGCGGGGCGCTCGAGGATGCGCGCACGCACGGCCTCCGGATCGTGCCGCTCTGCTCGTTCGTGGCCGCGGTCGTGCGCCGGCACCCTGGGCACGCTTCCGGCTAGCTGCTCTCCTCGCGGGTGAAGAGGAGGGCCGGCACCTCCTGGTCCGCAGGCTCGACGCCCCGAACTATCACGTCGACGAGGGTCACGAGCACCGCGGTGATCGGGACTGCCAGGAGGACGTAGAAGGGGCCGAGCAGGACCCCGATTCCGGTCGCGGAGACGAGGACGAGGATCGGCGGCAGGCCGGTCACATGGCCGAGCACGCGGGGGACGACGACGTAGTCCTGGAACTGCCTCACACCGATGACGATCAGTGCGGCAAAGAGCGCGGTGTGCCAGCTCTGCGTGAGGCCTACGCCGACCGCGAGCGCGCCCGCTGCGAGCGGCCCGACCACGGGCACGATCTCGACGATGCCGGCGAACACTCCGATCAGCAACCAGTACGGCAGGCCGATCGCGAAGAAGCCGGCGGAGAGGACCGTCGAGACGAAAGCGATCATCAGGAGCTGTCCGCGCACGAAGGCGCCGAGCTTCTCGTCGAGGAGCACCCAGGTGTCGCGCGTCACCCGTCGGTGTCGTCGCGGTATGACCGATTGCACGAGCGAGATTGCCCGGTCGCGCTCGAAGATCCAGTAGGCGCCTACTGCGAAGACGAAGAGGATGCCCACGATGATCTCGAACGCGGTCTTCGTCACCTCGACGGCCGGGTGGAGGAGCTTCGACCCGCTCGGCAGGCGATTCAGCCGTTTCTCGAGACCCGTCAGGATCTGGCGCTTGATCCCCGACGACTGCCGAGCCTGCTGATGCAGGGCGGACGTCGAGGTCGCCGCCTGCACCTGATGGATGGCGCGCGGGACGAA
>DASSGL010000307.1:0-13910 GCA_035693525.1 Gaiellaceae bacterium
GCCGTCGTGGCCGTCAGCGCGAGCGGCTCGACCCCGTTCACGGTCGCCGCGCTCGAGGCGGCGCGAGAGGCGGGAGCGCTCTGCGTCGCCGTCGTCTGCGCGCGGGAGAGCGAGCTCGGGGCCCTCGCCGAGCACGACATCTCCGTGGTCGTCGGACCGGAGGTCGTCTCGGGATCGACGCGGTTGAAGGCCGGCACGGCGCAGAAGCTCGTGCTGAACGCGATCTCCACCATCGCGATGGTCCGGCTCGGTCGCACCTACGCCGGCTTGATGGTGGGTGTGGCACCGGAGAACGCGAAGCTGCGCGAGCGCGCGCGGCGCAACGTCGTGCTCGCCAGCGGACGTTCCGAGGACGAGGTGGACGGCGCGCTCGAAGCGGCGGGCGGCGACGCCCGCGTCGCGCTCGTCGCGCTTCTCGCCGACGTCGACGCCACGACCGCACGAGAGCGGCTCGACGGCGCGGGCGGCTCCGTCCGGCTCGCGCTCGGAGAAGCGTCGTGAGGCTCGAGGTAGAGGCGGCGGTCGTCCGCGGCGAGCTCGTGCCGGGCGACGTCGAGATCGTCGACGGCGTCGTCGTCGAGGTCGGCCTGCCGGCGACCGTGCGCGGTGCCGTCGCGGTCCCGGGCTTCGTCGACCTGCAGGTGAACGGCTTCGCCGGTGTCGACTTCCTCTCCGCCTCGACTGCGGACTACGACCGTGCCGGCGCCGCGTTGCTCGAAGGCGGCGTGACCGCATTCCAGCCGACGTTCATCACTGCGCCCGAGGCCGCGATGCTCGAGGCGCTCCGTGCCGTGCCTGTGAACGGCTCGGCACCGCGCGTCATCGGCGCCCATGTCGAGGGGCCGTTCCTCTCGCCCGAGCGGCTCGGCACCCACCAGCGCGAGCACCGGCGAGACCCGGACGTCGCCCTCCTCGACCGGCTCCTCGACGCGGGCAGCATCACCGAGCTCACCCTGGCGCCGGAGCTGCCGGGGGCGGAGGTGCTCATCCAGCGTGCGCTCGAGCGCGGCGTCGTCGTCTCGGCGGGGCACACGAACGCGACGGCGGCGCAGGCGAATGCGGCGTTCAACCTCGGCGTCTCGACCGTCACACACATCTTCAACGCCATGCGGCCGTTTCGCTCGCGCGACCCGGGCGTCGCCGGCGTCGCCCTGACGCGCCGCGACGTGTTCGTGCAGATGATCGTCGACGGGCACCATCTCGCCGACGAGACGGTGCGTCTGATCTGGGCGGCCGCAGCAGGCCGTGTCGCGCTCGTCACCGACGCGATGTCCGGCGCCGGGGTCAATCCGGGCTCGTATCCGTTCGGAGACCTCGAGATCGAGATCTCGGACGGCGGGGTGCCGGTGCGCGAAGACGGAGTCTTTGCGGGGACCGTGTTGACGATGATCGAAGCCGTGCGCAACCTGCATGCGCTCGGCATCCCGTTCGAGGACGCGGTCGGCGCCGCGACGACCGTGCCCGCACGCATCATCGCCCGCCCCGACCTCGGCGTCCTCGAGCCCGCCGGACGGGCCGACATCGTCGTGCTCGACGACCGGCTCGAGATCGTCCGCGTCCTCTGCGGAGGCGATGCACGTGTCGTGGCTTGAGTCCGAGCTGCGCCAGCAGCCCGAGTCGCTCGCGCGGTTGCTCGAGCGGCAGGGCTCGCAGGCGCGCGAGATCGCAGGGGTCTTCGCGCGGGAAGAGGTTCGCTACATCCTGATCGCGTCGCGCGGGAGCTCGTCGAATGTCGCCCGCTACGCGCAGTACCTGTTGGGCCGCGCGCACAGGGTGCCGGTCATGTTCGCGACGCCGTCGCTGTACACGATCTACGAGCAGCCGCCGCGCCTCGAGGGCGCGGTCGTGCTCGGGATCTCGCAGTCGGGTGCGTCACCCGACGTCGCCTCGGTGCTGGCGGAGGCGCGGCGGCAGGGCCGGCCGACGATCGCGATCACGAACGCCCCCGACTCGCGGCTCGCCCACGAGGCCGACTCGGTGCTGCTGCTCGAAGCGGGGGAGGAGCGTGCGGTCGCGGCGACCAAGACGTATCTGAACTCGCTCGGCGCGATCGCGATGCTCTTCGCCTCGTTCGACGGGCCCGTCGCGGAAGCCGAGCTCGAGCGCATGCCGCGGCTGCTCGAGGAGCAGATCGCGCTCTCGCTCGAGTCGGCGCCGCCGCTCGACGAGTACCGCGACGCGATCGGCGCCACCGTCGTCGCCCGCGGCGTCAACTACGGCACCGCGTTCGAGATCGCCCTGAAGATCCGCGAGCTTTCGGGCCTCGTCGTCGAGGCGTACTCGCCGGCGGATCTGATGCACGGCCCGATCGCGGCGATCCGCGAGGGGTGGCCGGTGATCGTCGTCGCGCCGAGCGGCCCCGCGCGGCCGAGCGTCGAGGGCCTCGTGCTGCCGCTCCTCGAGCGCGGCGCGCGCATCATCGCCGTCTCGGACGTCGCAGCCGTCCTGCGCCGCGCGCGGACGAAGCTGCCGCTCGTCCCCCGCATCCCCGAGTGGCTGAGCCCGCTCACGGCGGTCATCCCGGGCCAGCTGACCGCCCTCCGCCTCGCGCAGCAACGAGGCCTCGACCTCGACCAGCCGGCCGGCCTGGCGAAAGTGACGCTGACCCGCTAGCCCTAGCCGGCGGAGCCACTGCTACCGACCGCGTGGCTCGTAGTAGCGGGCGAGCCAGCGCGAGAGGCCGTCGAGGCCGGGGAAGAGGACGCGCTCCGTGAGGTTCGCCTGGTCGAGCTTGTCGCGCACCTCCCACTTCAGCTCCGCCGGCACGACGACTCGCAGCGCGATGTCCGGATGGTGCTCCATCCAGTCGTCGAGCCGCGCCTCCGCGCGCGCGATCACGGAGAAGAGCGCGTACTGGTTGACGATGCGGGCGTCGAACGACGGCGGCTCGACGAAGAGGACGAAGTCGGAGCCGTACTGCTCGAGGTCGCCGAGCTCCGGCGCCGCCTCGTCGAGCAGCTCGGTCGTGAAGAGATTCGCCCCCTCCTCGTCCAGCAGCGCACGCAGCGGTGCCGGCAGCTGCTCGTGCGCACGCCCGTAGTCGAGGCACCAGACGACGCCGTCGACGTCGTACTTCTCGCGGTTCTGCGTCGCGAAATGGAGCGCGACATACGGCGAGTACGTCCAGTCGAGGAGGCGTGTCGGCAGGCCGTGGTGCTGGCCGAGCGCGAGCCAGTCCCACGCCGTGTCGTGCGGGACCGCGTCCTGGGTCGCGTACTTGCGGAACGCGCGCATCAGCTGCCGCTCGAGCTCCGTGTCGCCGCCCAGCCGGACGAGACCGCTGCTCAGGTCGGCGGCCGCGTCCGAGCTGCCGCGGTACGCAAAACTCGAGCGAAAGAGCCGAAGACGGTCGTTCCACGTGTCGGCGAACAGGAGCTCCTGCAGGTCGAGCCACGTCTCCGCACGCTTCTCCTCCATCTCTCACTCCTTCCGCAGGAGCACGAGGTCCTGCGTCGGATTCCCCCGTGCTCCCTCGGGATCGAGCTCGAGAAACTCGAACCCTCGCGCAAGAGTGTCGCGGAGGTACGACTCCGGGTGGTACGCGCTGCAGAGGTTCGTGCCCGGCACGTCGCCCCAGCGCACGACGAGCTCACCACGCTCGAACCTCGCGCGCTCGGCGTCGTCGAGGCGCGGCATGTACGAACGGCCGTGCGTCGTGAGGAGCAGCAGGCCCCCGGGTCGCAGCACCCGCAGCATCTCGTCCCGCCAGCCGAGCTGCAGCTCCTCGGTGAGGTGCGTGAAGACCGACAGCGCGTACACGAGGTCGAACGATTCCTGCTCGAAGACGAGCGGCGGCTCGAGCCCGTTCTGCGCGAAGCGTGCAAAGCCGAGGTTCGCGCGACACCACTCGATCGCCGCGCCGTTCACGTCGCTCCCGGAAACCGCACCTGCAAAGTCCCCCCAGTACCGGGTCACACGACCGCAGCCGCAGCCGAAGTCGAGCACCGAGTCGACCGAGTCGAGTGGAACGTGGGCGACGATGGCGTCGTAGGCCGCGCGCCCACTGCGCAGGAACCACTCCGCGTCCCCCGTGCCCGCGACGCGGACCATCAGCCGCCGCGGCGGCAGCGGCGGCCCGTCGGTCACGACCGGACGTCCCGGCCGCAGCGACACGATCCGCTCGTAGAGCCGAAAGGCGGGCGCGACGAGGCCGGCGCGGTCGAGCAGGCGGAGGATGCGGCGCTTCACGCCGGGAGGACGCTATAGCGTCGAGCAGCGTGGACACGCAGAAGCGCGAGGCGCTCGTCCGGGCGAAAGCGCGTCTCGACACCCTCGACCTCTACCCGCGCGCGGTCTCGCTCCGCGGCGTGCGAATTCTCGTCGTGCCGCGGCTCTTCCGCCTCCCGTGGTTCCGCCGCTTCGACGGCTACGCGCTCCACTGGACGATTCTCCTGCGCTCGCGCGCCTTCCTCGCCGACGACGCCCTCGTCGCCCACGAGCTCTGCCACGTGTGGCAGATGCAGCACCATCCGGTGCGCATGCCGCTCTCCTATCTATTCGCCGGCTACGCCGAGAACCCGTACGAGCGCGAGGCTCGGGCGGCCGCCGGGCACGGCCTAGACTGAGACCCGTGGCCCAGGCACCTGCACTTCCGACCGGCTTCGAGCTCCCACTCGAGCCGCGACTCCCTCGAATCGGCTCGGTCGACGCCGTTGCGCTCGAGGAGCGCGGCGCGTCGCTTGCCAAGCGCTCGATCAAGAAGGAGGCGAAGGTCTTCGCGCTCGAGCTCGCGATCCGCTGCATCGATCTGACGACGCTCGAAGGCTCCGACACGCCGGGCAAGGCGGCTGCACTCTGCTCGAAGGCGGTCCGTCCCGATCCCTCCGATCCGAACGTGCCGTCGTGTGCCGCTGTCTGCGTCTACGAGAACCTCGTGCCGACCTGCGTCGAGCGCCTCCGCGGCACCGGCGTGCACGTCGCCTCCGTCGCAACCGGCTTCCCGTCCGGCCAGTACCCGACCGACCTCAAGGTCGCCGACGCGCGCCGCGCGGTCGAGCTCGGCGCCGACGAGGTCGACATGGTCATCGACCGCGGCGCCTTCCTCTCCGGCCGGTACGCGAAGGTGTACGACGAGATCGTCAAGGTGAAGGAGGCCGTCGGGAAGGCGCACCTCAAGGTGATCCTCGAGACCGGCGAGCTCGGCACGTACGACAACGTGCGTCGCGCGTCGCTGTTGGCGATGGCCGCGGGGGCCGATTTCATCAAGACATCCACCGGGAAGATCCCGTCCGCCGCCACGCTGCCGGTCGCGCTCTGCATGCTCGAGGCGATCCGCGACGTGCACCACGAGACGGGCCGCGTCGTCGGGTTCAAGCCGGCGGGCGGCGTCCGCGCGGCGAAGCAGGCGGTCCAGCACCTGATCCTCGTCCACGAGACGCTCGGTGCCGACTGGCTCACGCCCGACCGCTATCGCATCGGCGCCTCGTCGCTCCTCAACGACGTGCTCATGCAGCTCCGCAAGGAGAAGACGGGCGCGTACCAGAACCCCGACTACTTCACCATTGACTGAGGTCGACCGCAGACAGGATCGTGCGCCCGTCCCGACGGACTGGACGTATGCCCCCGCACCGGAGTCGCGCGACATCGTCCGCCTCGCGGAGCGTTACGGGCACTTCATCGGCGGAGAATGGGCGGACCCCGCCGAGACGTACGGCACGATCGCGCCGCGCGACGAGGAGGTGCTCGCGCAGGTCGGGCAGGGCACCGAGCAGGACGTCGACGCGGCCGTCACCGCCGCGCGGGACGCGTTCGCGAACGGCTGGTCGGAGCTGCCCGGCTCCGAGCGCGCCAAGTACCTGTTCCGGATCGCGCGCATCCTGCAGGAGCGCTCGCGCGAGTTCGCCGTGCTTGAGTCGCTGAACGGCGGCAAGCCGATCAAGGAGTCGCGTGACGTCGACCTGCCGCTCGCCGCGGCGCACTTCTTCTATTACGCCGGGTGGGCGGACAAGCTCGAGTATGCGTTCCCGAACCGGCAGCCGAAGCCCGTCGGGGTCGCGGGACAGATCATCCCGTGGAACTTCCCGCTGCTGATGCTCGCGTGGAAGATCGCTCCCGCGCTCGCGTGTGGCAACACGGTCGTGCTGAAGCCGGCCGAGACGACTCCGCTGACCGCGCTCCTCTTCTGCGACGTGCTGCGGCAGGCGGAGCTGCCCGCCGGCGTCGTCAACATCGTCACCGGAGACGGGCGCACAGGTGCGGCGATCGTCGACCATCCCGACGTCGACAAGATCGCGTTCACCGGCTCGACGGAGGTCGGCAAGGCGATCCAGCGCCGGCTTGCCGGCACCGGGAAGAAGCTGACGCTCGAGCTGGGCGGCAAGGCGGCGAACATCGTCTTCGACGACTCCGCACTCGACCAGGCGGTGGAGGGGATCGTCAACGGCATCTACTTCAACCAGGGACACGTGTGCTGCGCGGGCTCGCGTCTCTTCGCGCAGGAATCGATCGTCGAGCCGCTCGTCGACAAGCTGAAGCAGCGGCTCGAGACACTGCGTGTCGGCGACCCGCTCGACAAGAACACCGACGTGGGCGCGATCAACTCGAAGATGCAGCTCGACAAGATCACGGAGCTCGTCGCGGCGGGCAAGGAGGAAGGCGCGGAGATCTACCAACCGCCCTGCCGGCTGCCGGAGAAGGGCTACTGGTTCGCGCCGACGGTCTTCACGAACGTCGCGCAGAGCTATCGCATCGCGCAGGAAGAGATCTTCGGCCCGGTGCTGAGCGTGCTCACGTTCCGCACGCCCGAGGAGGCGGTGGAGAAGGCGAACAACACGCCGTACGGCCTCAGCGCGGGCGTCTGGACGGAGAAGGGCTCGCGCATCCTCTGGATGGCGCAGCAGATGCGCGCCGGCGTCGTGTGGGCGAACACCTTCAACCGCTTCGATCCGTCCTCTCCGTTCGGGGGCTACAAGGAGTCCGGCTTCGGCCGCGAGGGCGGCCTGCACGGCCTCGAGCCCTATCTGAGGTTCGAGGAATGACGCGGCTGCCGGTCAAGAAGACGTACAAGCTCTTCGTCGGCGGCGCGTTCCCGCGCAGCGAATCAGGGCGGACATACGAGGCGGAAGGCCAGAACGTCGCGCGCGGGTCGCGCAAGGACGCGCGCGACGCGGTGCAGGCCGCGCGCAAGGCGCAGGCCGGCTGGGCCGCCGCGACCGCGTACAACCGCGGTCAGGTGCTCTACCGGCTCGCCGAGATGGTCGAGGCGCGGACTGCCGAGTTCGCCGAGCTCTGCTCGGGTAGCGACGAGGTCGAGCGCACGATCGACCGCATCGTCTGGTACGCGGGCTGGTCGGACAAGCTTCCGCAGGTGCTCGGCGGGTCGAACCCGGTCGCCGGGCCCTACTTCAACTTCACCGTTCCCGAGCCGACCGGCGTCGTCGCCGTGCTCGCGCCCGAGGAGCCGGCGCTCCTCGGTCTCGTCAGCCGCCTCGTGCCGCCGCTCGTCGGCGGTAACGCGGTCGTCGCGGTTGCCTCGGAGTCGCATCCGCTCGCCGCGATCGAGCTGGCCGAGGCGATCGCCACGAGCGACCTCCCCGGCGGCGTCGTGAACATCCTCACCGGCCGCCGAGGCGAGATCGCGCCGACGCTGGCGTCGCACATGGACGTGAACGCGATCGACCTGTGCGGCGCCGACGGCGACGGGCGCGAGCTCGAGGAGCTCGCGGCGGAGAACGTGAAGCGGATCGTGCACGGCCGCGCGGACACGCAGAGCCCGTGGGAGATCTCGAGCTACCTCGAGCTCAAGACCGTGTGGCATCCGATCGGGCAGTAGTCCGAGAGTGGGGCGAGCGCGGCGGTCGCCCGCTCCTCTTCTGGCCGGGCCTGAACCCGGCGGGCGGTTGGCAGCTCCCGGAGGTCGGGCCGCTCCTCGCCGACCGCGGCTTCCACGTGCTGGCCATCGTGCCGCCGGGAGCCGGCGGGACGCCTCCGCTCGATGCCAGGTGGGACTATCGACCGAGCCGCCTCGCCGACCTCGTGGTCGACGTCGCGGACGGCCACGGAGTCGATCGCTTCGTCTACATGGGGCACTCGTGGGGCGGGTCGATCGGCGCCCACCTCGGCGCGCGGCACCCGAGCCGCCTCGACGGGATCGTGCTCCTGGACGGCGGGCACGTCGACATCAAGGTGCCGAGGGTTCTCCGACGTGTGGTCGTCGAGCGCTTCGAGCGGCGCTACCGAGACGGGATCGTCGAGCCCGACGGCGACCGAGCCGCGAGCTCGCGTGCCGCGGCCTGGGCGCTTCACGGCCTCGTGTCGGAGCCGCCGAGCAAGATCCACGACCGGATCGCGGTCCCCGTCCTCCTGCTCGTCCCCGCACACGCCGCGGCGTCCGAGGACGTCCGACGATTTCTCGAAGCCGTGCCGCACGCGGTCGTCGAGGGCGTCGATTCGGGTCACGACATCCCCGAGGACGCGCCGGAAGAGCTCGTCGCGTTCGTCTGCGACTGGCTGGGCTAGGCTCCCGAGGCGGGGATGGCCGAGCGAAGCTTCAGTCACGCAATTGCGGAGGGTGACGGCATCTCGGTCATTGCCGCCGTCGAGGACGCGGAGGCTGCCCGAGCGGCCGAGGCGCAGCGTGCGGAGGCGCTCGTCGTCACGCGCGACCCGGCGGCGGTGCGCGCGGGGAGCTCGCTGCCGATCCTGTGGCGCTCGGACGTCGGGCCCGACGAGGCGGTGGAGATGGCCGATGCCGTGGTGCTCGTCTTCGACGCGCTCGACGAAGACGACGGCCGGCTCGAGGAGCTGTACGGCCGGGCGCTCGATCTCGGGCTCGACTGCGCCGTCGAGATACGCGACGAGGACGAGGTCGAGAAGGCGCTCGACCGCGTCGACCCAGAGATCTTCGTCCTGTCTCCGATCGACGCAGACCGCGACGAGACTCCGCTCGAGGTCGTGCTCGACCTCCTCGCAGCGGTGCCGGCGGGCAAGCTCGCGATCGCGGACCTGCGCGTCACGACGCCCGACGAGGTGCAGGAGCTCGAGCGCGCAGGCTGCGACGCCGTGATCGTCTCGAGCCGGGACGTCTCGCCGCTCACGGGGGAGCCGCCGCCCGAGGTCTGGAACTAGACGCGGCGCGAAGCGGCGGTACCCTTCCCGGCATGAGGGCCTGGCTGATCGCGGCGGCCGTTGCAGCCGCGCTCGCGCTTGTTCCGGCTGCTTCGAGCGCGCCGGCGGCCGGAGGGTGCCCGGCGGCGTGGCGCAGCGGCTGGCAGGCGCTCGCGAACCGGATTCAGGCGCCCGTCTACTGCCCGACGTGGATGCCGAACCCGCTCGACGCGAAGATCGGCGGCCAGTACATCGACATCAACTCGATTGCGAAGGACCGTAGCTACCTGGTCAGCTTCCTCGAGCACGGCGACGCAGGGAGCGGCGACGTGCACGTGAACTTTCGCGGCTACCCCGGCCGCAGCTCGATCCCGACGTGCACCACCGTCGTGCTCGCAGGGAAGAAGACCCTGCGCGGGCGGACACCCTGCTTCGCCGACGCCGCCGGCGTCCGCAGGGCGAACGGGATCACGGCGACCGTCTACCGCGTCAATCAGGACGCGGACCAATGGCACATCCTGCTCGCGTGGCGGCACCGCGGCTCCCTCTACACCGTGAGCGAGCACGTGATCAGGCCGTACACCTATCGCCAGGTGGTGCGGAACCTCGATCGCCTGCTCTCGGGTCTCGTGCTCGTCCAGCCCGAGCGCTGACGCCGATGCCGCTCACCAGGCGAGAGCTACTGGGCGGCGCGGCCGCCGCCGCGCTGGCCGGCGCAGGGATCTACGAGCTCGTCGACAAGCTGTCGCCTGCGCCGAGCCGTCCCGTCGCGGGCCCGATCCCGACGGAGCAGCACGTGTTCGACCTGAGCTCTGTCCAGAGCGAGGGCGTCCAGGTGCTCGTGCCGCCGCTGCACAGCGAGGTGGTCACCGCGGCAATCGGAACCGACGACCTCCGCGCGGCGCAACACGACCTCGAGCAGGTGCTGCGCCGGTTCGACGCGCGCTACTCGCCCGACCCGGCGGGCCTCGGCGTCACCATCGCGTGGGGGCTCCCGTACTTCGAGGAGCGTGTGCCCGCGCAGGCGAGGACGCATCTGCCGCTCGACCGGCGCGCCGGCAAGCCGGTGCTGCTCGAGACGCGCCGGTTCCCGAGCGACCCCAGCGACACGCGTCTCGAGCGGAACGACGTCGCCGTCCTGCTGCGCAGCGACGACCTTGCGCACATCGACGAGGCGCGAAAGGCGATCTTCGACGAGCTCGGGGTCTTCCGGATGACGAGCATCCGGCGCGGCTTCGCGGGCGGCGGCTTCGCGGGCAAGCAGAGCCTGCCGAAGCGGATCGCGATGGCGGCGGGAGTGCCCGGCGCAGACCTCATCCCCGACACGTCGGAGCTCTTCCTCGGCTTCACGTCGACGCAGAAGGCGGGGCTCGGTCCGCGGCTGATCGCGAATCACGAGACGCTCGGCTTCGTCGACCTGCGCGACGGCTACTTCCACGGCGGCACGCACATGCATCTCTCGCACATCTCCGAGGATCTCGAGGCCTGGTATCTCAACTTCGACTTCGACGAGCGCGTGCTCACATCGTTCCGCCCGGGTCTGACCGACGTGAAGCAGGGGACGCAGACGGTGCCGCAGCGTCCGCAGGACGTGGCGACCGTCGAGGATCTGGATGCGGGCTATCGCAAGACCGGACGCTTCGGACACAGCTCGTCGATCCAGCCGACGTCCCGGCTCCAGCACGATTTCGTCGCCTCCGACGGCACGGTGTACCCGAAGGGGACCGCGATTCCGCAGCGTGCCGACTTCAACACGCTCGACAATCCGTTCGCCTTCTCGGCGCAGCCGGAGCTCGACAAGTGGAGCGACACCCCGACCGCCGGCGTGCACTTCGTCGTCTTCAACCCGTCCGGCGACGACTTCGAGCGCAACCGCCTCGCGATGGACGGCGTCCTGCCGGACGGGACGAAGCTCGACGTCGGGCATCGCAGCCGGGCGCAGGGGTTCAACTCGATCCTCACGACGTCGCACCGCCAGAACTTCCTCGTGCCGCCCCGGCGGCACCGCTCGTTCCCGCTCGCCGAGCTGTGACGGGAGGCGGCTCGTCGCTCGCCGAGGTGCGGGCCCTCCTACGCGTGCTCGCCGCGGGTCGCGACGTCGCCGAGCTCGGAACCGCGTTCGGCGAAGGCGCGGCGGCGCTCGCCGAGACGGCACGGTCCGTCGTCACCGTCGAGAACGATCCCGAGCGCGCCGCCGTCGCGCGAGCCAGGCTTGCCGCCTACGCGAACGTCGAGGCGCTCGAGGGAGACGCGTACGAGCTGCTCGCCGGTCGCGGCCCGTTCGGGTTCGTGTTCGCGGACGGCGGTGTCTACGACTGGGAGCGGATCGTCGAGCTGCTCGCGCCGGGCGGCCTGCTCGTGAAGGACGACCTCACACCGCGACGGCCCGTCGACGGCGATCCGGTCCGCGAGTTCCTCCTGCGCGACCCGCGGCTCGCCGCGGTCGAGCTGCTGACGACGCCGGGCTCCGCCGCGATCGTCGCGGTCAGGCTGCGCTGACGAGGAGTGCTGCGACGATCGAGAGGGACGCGAGCCCGGCGCCGTAGACCGTGTACCGGACGATGGACGGCCGCGCGCCTTCCACCGTCGCCACCCGGTACCAGAGAACGGCGGAGAGCGACCCGGTGACGGCGATGTTCGGGCCGAGGTCGAGACCGAAGAGCAAGGCGCGCGGATGCGCCGGCAGGTGCGCGGTGAGCATCACAGCGGCCGGAAGGTTGTTCACGAGCACCGCGGCCGCGGCGGCGACCCAGGCGGTCTCCCAGCGGCCGGCGTGCACGAGAAGGTGTCCGACGTCTGCCGCTCGCGCGAGCGTGCCGAGCGCTACTGCGATCCCGAGGATGCCGAGGAGCAGCAATGGGTTCGCGGCTCGGATCGCCCTGCGCCCGCCGACCCCGGCGACGCCTACCGCCGCGACGCCCACCCCGAGCACGGGCAGCGCCGGGCGCGCGAGCAGCAGCACGAGCGCCGCCGCGGCGCACACGGCGACGAGCGAACGCCGGCGGAACGGCACGGGCTCACCGTCCGCGACGCGCGGTGCCTTCAGCTCGCTGCGGAACACGACGACGACGAACGCGATGGTGAGGGCGACGGCCGCCGCCCACGGTGCGGCGAGCCGCGCCGCGAACCTCGCGCCCGAGATGTGCTCGTGCGCGAGCACGATCAGGTTGGTCAGGTTCGACCCGGGGAGGAGCAGCGACGCCGAGTTCGCCATGAACACCGCTCCATAGAGGAACGGTGCCTCCGCCAGGTGCCGCTGTCGCGCCGCGTGCAGGAGCACCGGCGTCATGAACACGACTGCGGTGTCGAGATTCAGCACGACCGTGACCGCGGCATCGAGCAAGAGCAAGCCGCAGATGAGCGCCACCGCTCCGCCGGGCGCACGCGCGACGGAGGCCCCTGCTGCTTCGAAGAGCCCGTCGGCTGCGGCGGCTGCGCCGCCGAGCGTCGCGACGGCTAGCCGAAGAACGCCTGCGCGACCTCGTACCACGCAGGCGGCACCGTCTTGAGCTCCGCCGTCGCCTCGTCGAGCGAGACCGCGACGATGTCGTCGCCGCGCAGCGCGGCCATCTGGCCGAACTGCCCGGCGAGCGCGAGCTCTGCCGCCTTCAGGCCGTAACGCGTCGCGAGCACCCGGTCCCGAGGAGTTGGACTTCCTCCACGCTGGACGTGGCCGAGCACCGTGACGCGCGTCTCGTAACCCGTGCGCTGTTCGATCTCCCGAGCCAGCACCTCGCCGACGCCGCGCTTCGAGAGAATGACGTGCCCGAACTGATCGGTCTCGCCGCTGTCCTCGATGCCCGGCAGCTCGCAGCCCTCGCTGACGACGACGATCGAGAAGTTCTTGCCGCGTGCGTGGCGCCTGCGGATGGTCTCCTCGACCTCGTCGTAGTCGACGGGCCGCTCGGGGATGAGAATGACGTCGGCTCCGCCGGCGATGCCGCTCATGACTGCGATCCACCCCACATGCCGCCCCATCACCTCGACGACCATGACGCGGTTGTGCGACTCGGCGGTGGTGTGGAGACGGTCGATCGCCTCGGTCGCGACCGTCACTGCGGTGTCGAAGCCGAAGGTGTAGTCCGTTCCGGAGAGGTCGTTGTCGATTGTCTTCGGCACGCCCACGACGGGGGCCTTGTGCTCGCGGTAGAGGCGGGCCGCCACGCCCAGCGTGTCCTCGCCGCCGATCGTCACGAGCGCGTCGATCTCGCGGTCGCGGATGTTTCGCAGCACGTTCTCGACCCCGCCCTCGATCTTGTACGGGTTCGTTCGCGTCGTGCCGATGATCGTGCCGCCGCGGGGCAGGATTCCCGAGACCTCCTTGGCCCCGAGATCGCGGAAGTGGCCGTCGACGAGGCCCCGCCAACCTTCGAGGACGGCCACGCAGTCCCAGCCCTCCGCGTCGGCGGCGCGGACCACCGCCCTGATGACGGCGTTCAGTCCGGGGCAGTCGCCGCCTCCGGTCAACATTCCGATGGTCTTGGTCACAGGCGCGTAAGTCTGACGAAACTCACCCCTCGGAGGCACGACTATTGCCGGTTTTCTTCCCGGTCGTCGGTGCATGGGTCGAGGTTCCGCGCTCCCCCTGCGCGTACTGGATCGCCGCGTAACACGCGAGCCGAAGTGCCGAAGGTGGGAATCGAACCCACACTCCCCGTAGGGAACCGGATTTTGAGTCCGGCGCGTCTGCCAGTTCCGCCACTTCGGCCTGCCCGGGCATGGTACGAGGCTTTCCCTCGGGTCGGTTGCTTTCCGATGTGAAGCGTCTACCCAGACCTATTGCAAACAGGGCGAGAGCAGGCGATACTCGCCCCTCTTCCCAGAAATTCGAACGGGTTGGAGGAGGGAGCGTGAGCAAGAAGGTT
>DASSGL010000308.1:0-10150 GCA_035693525.1 Gaiellaceae bacterium
ACGCGTGCGCGACGTGCCCGTACGCGCTCATCCCGGCGCCGCCGATGCCGGCGATCCAGATGCGTCTACCGGCGAGCGGCTGCGAGGGCGACGAGCTCATCCGCGATCCTCTCTGCGGCGTCGGGCTTGGCGGCGGCGCGCATCGCATCTCCCATCTCGACGAGGCGCCGCGGGTCGGACAGGAGCTCGTCGACGAGTGCGGGCACGCGTGCCCGGGCGTCGGCGTCGTCCACCACGATCGCGCCGCCGGCCTCGGCGAAGTATTCGGCGTTTCGCCGCTGGTGGTCGGCGGTCGCATGCGGATAGGGAACGAGCACGGCGGGCTTCGCCGCCGCCGCGACCTCCCAGACCGACCCGCCCGCCCGCGCCACCACGATGTCGGCGGCGCCGAGCGCCGCACCGAAGTCGTCGACGAACGGCTGCAACCGGTAGTCGGGCCGGTCGACGCGTGCGCGCAGCGTCTCGTAGTCACGTGCGCCGCAGAGATGAAGGACGTGCGGTCCGCTTTTCGCCCACGCCTCGAGTGCCGTCTCGTTCAGCGTCTGCGCACCCTGGCTTCCGCCGAAGACGAGGACGAGCGGCCCGTCCTCGGGCAGGCCGAGCGTCCGCCGCGCCTCCTCGCGCGGCACCGCGCGCGAATGGGACGGGATCGGGCGACCGACGACACGCGCCTTGCCGTCGACGTGCGGCACCGGGTAGGCGAGGAAGAGCCGGCGCGCGAACGGCGCGGCGAGCCGGTTGGCGAGACCGAGGTGCGCGTCCGCCTCGGTCAGCGCCGCCGGGATTCGGCGCGCCCACGCAGCGACGACCATGGGGCCGGCGACGTAGCCGCCGCCGCCCAGGACGACGTCTGGCCGGCGACGCGCGATGATCCGCAGACACTCGGCCGGTGCGGCGACGGCGAGCCCGACGGCCCTCACGAGCTCCGGGCCGGGACGGCGGGGGAAGCCGGCGATGCGGAACGCGTCAAACGCGTAGCCGCGCTCAGGAACGAGCCGCGCCTCGACGCGATCCGGCGACCCGGCGAACGTCACCGCCACTCCGCGCGCGCGCAGCGCTTCCGCCACCGCGAGCGCCGGCGCGACGTGGCCGACCGTTCCCCCGGCGGCGATCAGGCACCGCAGCTGTCGTTGCCGCTCCATGACCACGGGCGATGTTAAGGAGGATGCCGACCGACAGGAGTGCGACAACGAGGCTCGAGCCGCCGTATGAGACGAACGGCAGCGGAATCCCGGTCAGCGGCGCGAGGCCGAGCACCGCGGCGAGGTTGATCGCGGCCTGCCCGCACACGAGCGCCGTGATGCCGGCGGCGAGACGCTTTCCGAATGGGTCCTTGCACGTGATCGAGAGCCGGAGCCCGGCGTACGCGAACGCGGCGTACCCCGCCATCAGGAGCGCTGCACCCACGAGGCCGAGCTCCTCGCCGATGACGGCGAAGATCATGTCGGTGTGCGCCTCGGGGAGGTAGTGGATCTTGTGGATCCCCTGGCCGAGCCCACGACCGAAGACGCCGCCCGAGCCGAGGCTGATCAGTGCCTGGACGTTCTGGAGCCCGTTCCCGAGCGGGTCCTGCCACGGGTCGAGGAAGACGAGAAGGCGCGCCCGGCGGTACGGCGAGACCCAGCTCGCGAACGCCGCGAGGCTGAGCACGATGCCGTACGCGGTCGCGAGCGTCGGCAGCGGCGTGCCGGCGACGAGGAGCATGGCGCCGACCATGACGACGATGGTGATGACCGTGCCGAGGTCGGGCTCGATGAGGATGAGGAGGCAGAAGAGACCGACGAGCGTTCCGATCGGCTTCGCGAGATCCCTGAGCGTCCGCGGCGGCGGGCGGCGGGCGAGGTAGGCGGCGCACCAGACGACGAGCGCGAGCTTTGCGAGCTCGGACGGCTGGAACGCGGCGGGGCCGAAGCCGATCCAGCGTCGCGCACCGTTGATGCGCTCGCCGGCGACGAGCACGAACGCGCAGAGCGCGAGCGAGCTGACGATGAGCGCCGGCGCGAGTGCACGGAGCTTGCGGAAGTCGCTGCGGGCCGTGACGACGAGGAGCACGAGGCCGATCACGGCGTACACCGACTGCCGCTCGAGGTAGCCCATCGGGTTCGCGTGCCCGAGCGCGGCGGACGCCGATGTCGCGCTGTAGACCATCACGAGACCGAACGCCGTCAGCGCGAGCGTGACGAGCACGAGCAGCTGCCGCTCGAGCGCGTGGTTCTTCGCGCGAGAGCTCATGACAGCTCCTCGACGAGACGTCGGAACGCGTCGCCGCGTTCCTCGAAGTTGGCGAACTGGTCGTAGCTCGCCGCGGCCGGCGAGAGCAGGACGACGTCTCCCGGCTCGGCGTCCGCGCTCGCGTGCGCGACGGCGTGTGGCAGGTCGGCATCGCGCGAGTAGGCGCGGCCGGCAGCGTCGAGCGCGGCGGCGAGCTCGTCGCTCGCCTCACCGACGAGATACACCGAGCGCACGTTCCGCGGCAGCCCGCGCGCGAACGGCCCGAAGTCCTCACCCTTCAGCGAGCCCCCGAGGATCAGACGGAGCGGCGCGTCGTACGCGGCCACGCCGCGACGAGCCGCGGTGGTGTTCGTCGCCTTCGAGTCGTTCACGTAGCGCACGCCGTCGAGCTCGCGCACGAGCTCGAGGCGGTGCGGCACGCCCGGGAACTTCCGCAGCGCCGCCGCGATCGCATCGTCTTCGATGCCCGCGGCCCGCGCGGCGGCGGTCGCCGCGGCCGCGTTGGCACGGTTGTGCGCCCCCGGCATCAGCGGCTCGGCGGGCAGCGGATCGTCGGCGTCGAACTCGATTCCTTCGAGTCCGAGACCGCGGGGGACGACCTTCGCCCGCGCCCGCTCGAAGATGCGGAGCTTCGCGTCTCGGTACGCCTCGAACGAGCTGTAGCGGTTGAGATGGTCCGGCTCGACGTTCAGGAGGACGGCGACCTCGCACGCGAACGTAACGACGTCCTCGAGCGCGAAGCTCGAGAGCTCGCAGAGGATCCACTCGTCGCCGTGCACGTCGCCGGCCACTGCGCTCAGGGGTCGGTGCTCGTTGCCGGCCGTGACCGCAGGGCGGCCCGCGGCATCGAAGATCGCGGCGAGGAGCCGCGTCGTCGTGGTCTTGCCCTTCGTGCCGGTCACGCCGAGCACGGGGTTGCCGGGCAGCAGCCGGTAGCCGAGCTCGATCTCGCTCCAGACCGGCAGCCCGCGCGCACGCGCCGCGGCGGGCACGGCCGACTCGCCGGGCACACCGGGGCTTTTCACGACGAGCTCGACACCGTCCAGCAGGGACTCCTCCTCCGATCCGAGACGGAGTTCGACGCCCGCCGCCGCAAGCCTGCCGGCGTCGGCGCCGGCCGACCGGTCGGCTGCGCGCACGGCGACCCCCAGCCCCGCGAGCGCCTCGGCCGCCGCACGGCCCGTCTCCCCCAGCCCGACCACGAGCGCGCGCCGCGGCAGCCACACCGCCCGCTTCTCCGGACCTGTCCCGCTCACGGCGGACGCATCCCCCCAGGGGGAGCTTGAGGGCCCCTGCAGTGACGGTATCGCTGGTGGACGCACACGTCTCTGCCGAGTTCGTGACGGAAGGGTGACTTCCTCAGCTGCGCCGCGCGGTCACCCATGCCAGCGGCCGGCGGAACGTGAGCGTCTCGCCGGCGAGCGACCTCAGCCGCTCGACGAGGCGCCGGACGTCCATGTCGGAGAACTCGCCCTCCCAGCGCTGTCGCAGCGACGGCTCGCCGGCGGCGCCGACGGCGTCGAGTCGCACGTCGATCGTGCGGTCGTCGACGTGCCACGTGTCGTCGAGCGCCTCGAGCTCGACGCGGACATCGTGGAACCCCGCCGCCTCGAGCGCCCGCGCGAGGTCACGTTCGTCCAGACGCATCATCACGCTGGAGGCGGCATACCGCTCCCATTCCGCCGCGACGCGGCCTGCGAGCTCCGGGCCGAGGGGCGACCAGTCGACCGTCGTGACGAGGTTCGTCCCCTTGCGGGTGATCGGCTCGCAGAGCGAGATGCGGCCTCCGGGCCTGAGGACCCGGTGCAGCTCCGCCGCCGCCGTCGCAATGTCCTCGACGTACATCAGCACGGACCGGGTGACGCACGCGTCGACGGACGCGTCCGGCAGCGGGATCACCTCGGCGTCCCCGATCAGGTACATCACCCCGGCCAGGTCGGCTTCGTGCGCGCCGCGGAGGAGCTCTTCGAGGGCGTCGACCGTCGGGTCGACGGCGAACACCCAGCCGTCGCCGATCCGATCGTGGGCGGCGAACGTCAGCAGGCCCGTGCCCGCGCCGAGGTCGAGCACGTCGTCGTCGGGCCGGAGCCCCGCGTTGTCGAGCACACGGTCGCGCACCCGCGCCAGGTGGCGCATGAACTCGTCGCGCTCGCCCTCCGTCAGCCCAGCGAAGCGCGTCCGGGAGAGCCACTCCGCCCAGTTCGCCGCGGCGCTCATCGCTGCGCGAAGTAGTAGCGGTAGAAGAGCGCGAAGCCGGCGGCGCAGAGGATGCCGGTCACGATCCAGAAGCGCACCATGATCTTCGTCTCCGACCACGCCTTCATCTCGAAGTGATGGTGAATCGGTGTCATCAGGAAGACGCGTCGCTTCAGGTACTTGAACGTGAAGACCTGGATCATCACGGAGAGCGCCTCGATCACGAAGATGCCGCCGATCAGGAGCAGCAGCAGCTCCGTGTGGCGCCGCGTCATGATCGCGAGGCTCGCCAGCGCGCCGCCGAACGCCATCGAGCCCGTGTCGCCCATGAAAACCTCGGCGGGAAACGCGTTGTACCAGAGGAAGCCGATCGAGGCTCCGACGAGCGCCGCGCCGATGATCGCCAGATCGAGATCGGTGAGGTTGCGGTGCGCGACGTCGGTGCCCGAGCGGACATACGAGACGACGTTCATCGCAGTGAAGGTGAAGATCGCGATGATGCTCGTTCCCGCGGCGAGGCCGTCGACGCCGTCCGCGAGGTTCGTGCCGTTCGCCGTGCCGGCGATGATCAGGAACAGGAAGATGTACCACCCGTACGACAGCGGGACCTCGACGTTCACGATCGGCACGAAGACGCTGTGCTCGATCTGCAGGTGATCGGCGACGAGGCCGACGATCACGGCGATGCCGACGAGCAGCAGCATCTTCCAGCGGCCCGAGAGGCCGAGAGAGCGCCGGTGCGTGAGCTTGATGTAGTCGTCGAGAAAGCCGATCGCCCCGCACGCGAGCGTGGCGAAGAGCACGGTCAGGCCCTGTAGCGTGAAGTGCGTCACGGGCAGGAACGCGACGGTCGCCGCGAAGAGGATGATCAGCCCACCCATCGTGGGCGTGCCCTGCTTCGAAACGTGATGCTCGGGCCCCTCTTCTCTGATGTGCTGGCCGAACTCGTTCGAGCGCAGGAAGTCGATGAAGCGCGGGCCGACCACGATGGAGATGATCAGAGCGACGAGCGCGGCGATCAGGACTCGCGTCACGGGGCGGCCACCTGCACGAGTGCGTCGGCCACGATCTCGAGGCCGACCGCGCGCGACCCCTTCACGAGCACGACGTCGCCCGGTCGTACGAGCTCGCGCACGACGGCGACGGCGTCGGCCGCGGTCGCGATCCACTCGTCGGGCTCGTAGGCGCGCGCGAGCTCCCCGACTCCGACGACGACGTCGACGCCGGTCGTGTCGAGCTCGGCGTGGAACCGCGGCGCGCTCTCGCCGAGCTCCGCCATCTCGCCGAGTACCGCCAGCGTCCGCCTGCCGGCGGCGCGGTCCAGGAGATGGTCGAGCGCCGCGCGCATGGCGACCGGATTCGCGTTCCAGGCGTCGTTGATGAGCAGGCCGCCGCCCGGGAGCTCGCTCTCCTGCGACCGCCAGCGCGAGAACGCTACCTCGACGACGCCCTCAGGCGGCTCGACTCCGAGCACGTCGCAGACCGTGAGCGCGAAGGCGGCGTTCCGCGCCTGGTGGCGGGCGGTGAAGTCGAAGACGACCTCACGGTCCGCGACGCGCACGTGGGCCTGCCCCTCGCGCACCTCGACCTCCGGTGCGGCGACACGCCGCACCTCGAGCCCGGACGGCACGAACGGCTCGAGCTCCGGTGCGTCGGCCGGGATCACGCCGACCCCGTCGCCGGGCAGCGCCTCGAGGAGCTCGGCCTTGGCCCGCGCGACGTTCCCGACGCTGCCGAGCAGCTCCAGGTGCACGGGCGAGATCGCCGTGATCACGCCGACCTCCGGTCGCGCCACCTGGGCGAGCGCGCGGATCTGTCCCGCCCCGCGCATGCCCATCTCGGTCACCACCACCTCGGTGTCCGGCTCGAGCCTGCACAGCGTGAGCGGCAGCCCGATCTCGTTGTTGAAGCCCGCCTCGGCGGCGACGAGCCGCACCTGCGGCCGCAGGAGCGCGGCGAGGATGTCCTTCGTCGAGGTCTTGCCGACGGAGCCCGTGATCGCGACGACGCGTGCATGGCTCCGCGCCCGGACGGCGCCGCCGATGGCCGCGAGCGCGTCGAACGCGTCGTCGGGAACGAGCGTCGCCGCCGCCCCTCTCGCGCGCGCGTCGTCGAGATAGGCGCCGCCTGCGCCGAGGGCGACGAAGAGGTCGCCCGGCGCCACGCGGCGCGAGTCGACCTGCACGCCGGTGACCGTCTCCGCCGCGGCGTCGAGCACGCCGAGGCCTCGGAGCTCGTCGACGGGAAGCGGGATCAGGCGCGGGCTCCCAGCGTCCGCAGCGCCTCGCGCGCAGCCTCGCGATCGTCGAACGGTACCGTGCGGTCGGCGAGCTCCTGGCCCCGCTCCGCTCCCTTGCCGGCGATGAGGACCACGTCGCCCTCACGGGCGAGCTCGACGCCGTGTGCGATCGCAGCTGCGCGGTCGAGCTCCACCTCGACGTCGGTGACCGTCCCGGGGAGGATCTGGTCCACGATCGACTGTGGGTCCTCGCCGCGCGGATTGTCGTTCGTGACGATGACGACGTCGGCGAGCTCCGAAGCGATACGCCCCATCTGCGGCCGCTTCTCACGGTCGCGATCTCCGCCGCAGCCGAAGACGCAGATCACGCGGCCGCTCGCGAGCTCGCGCGACGCATGCAGGACGGTCTCCAGCGCGAACGGCTTGTGCGCGTAGTCGACGATCACCCCGAACGGCTGTCCCTCCTCGATCGACTCGAAGCGACCCGGGACGCCGCGGATCGATTCGAGGCCACGGGCGATCGCCTCGTCGGCGACACCGAGCAGTCGTGCGCCCGCAAGCGCGCCGAGCGCGTTCTGCACGTTGAAGCTACCGCGCAACTTGAGCTCGATCCCTTGCAGCGCGGCCGGGCCGACGTCGGCGTCGTCCGCCAGGCCGAAGGTGACCGCGTCGGGGAGCTCGGCCGCGAGACGGCGACCGTACTCGTCGTCGATGTTGATCGCGGCAGACGAGCCGCCGAGAAAGAGCCTCCGCTTCGCCTGGAAGTAGTCCTCCATGTCGGCATGGAAGTCGAGATGCTCGTGGCTCAGGTTCGTGAACACGAGCGCAGAGAACCGGACGCTGTCCAGCCGGTGGAGCGCAGAGGCGTGGGAGGACGCCTCCATCGCGACCGAACGGTCGCCCGCGTCGAGCATCTCGCGGAAGAGCCGCTGCAAGTCGATCGCCTCCGGCGTCGTGCGCTTGACGCCGCGCCGCTCGCCGCCGACGCGCGCCTCGATCGTGCCGATCAGCCCCGGCCGCAGGCCCGCGGCGGCGAGGATCGCGAAGAGCAGGAACGTCGTCGTCGTCTTGCCGTTCGTGCCGGTCACGCCGACGACCTGCAGGTCATGCGTCGGACGCCCGAAGAACTCGTCCGCGGCGGTTGCCATCGCGGCCCGCGCGTCCGGGACGACGAGCTGCGGCACGGCGACGTCGAGGACGCGCTCGACGACGAGCGCGACTGCCCCTGCCGCGACCGCCTCGTCCGCGAAGTCGTGGCCGTCCGCACGTGCGCCCGGCACGCAGAAGAAGACCGCGCCCGGTCCGACCGACCGTGTGTCGTAGGCGAGATCGGACACGTCGACCGGAGCGCGCCCGACAACGTCGACCGCCCCGACCGCGGCGGCGAGGCGCTCGAGATCCATCATCGCCCGGCAAGTCTAGTGCCGTCCCCGGCCGCCCCAGTCGGGAGAACGTGCGGGGCCGAGATCACGGGAGATTGCGGCTCAACCGGACCGTCAGTTGACCTTCAGGTCCGGCGGCACCTCGAGGTACTGGAGGTCGAACGAGGCAATCTGCGCAAACGCGGGCGCGGCGACGACGCCGCCGAAGATCGCGCGCGTCGGCTCGTCGACGGTGACGAGGACGACGAGACGGGGCTCGCGCGCCGGCACCATGCCGACGAAGGTCGCGGTGTACTTGCCCGGCTCGTAGCCGTGCGGGCCCGGCTTCTGCGCGGTGCCGGTCTTGCCCGCGACCGTGTAGCCGGGGATCTCCGCGGCCGCGGCGGTGCCGTTCTCCGAGACGACCCCCTTCAGCATCTGCAGGAGGGTGCGATCGACAGTCCGGGAGAGGATCCGCCGCGTCTTCGGGGGCGCCGGCTTCTCGCCCTGCACGTGATCGACGAGATGCGGCTCCACCCAGAGGCCCTTGTTCGCGATCGCGCCGTACACCGACGCGAGCTGGATCGCGGTCACCGACACGCCTTGCCCGATCGGCACGTTGCCGATCGTCGAGCCCGACCAGTACGACGGCAGCAGGCCGGGGCTCTCGCCGGGAAAGTCGATGCCCGTGCGCTCCCCGAAGCCGAACTGCTTCATCCACCTCTTGACGCCCGACTCGTGCAGCAGCGTCTGCGCGATCGTCACGGTGCCGACGTTCGACGAGCGCTGCAGGATCTGCGCGACGGTCATGCGCTCGGTGCCGCGCAGCTCGGCGTCGTGAATGCGGCGGTCGGCGACCTGAATCGAGTACGGCAGCGTGAACTCGGTGCGCGGCGTGATCACCCGCTGGGACAGCGCGCCGGCAATCGTCACCACCTTGAACACCGAGCCCGGCTCGAAGACGTCGGTGACCGCGTGGTTCGTCTGCAGCCCGTTCGTCGCGGACGCGTTTGCGTCCCGGCTCGGCGCCTCGGCCATCGCGAGAATCGCACCTGTTCTCGGATCGAGCACGATCGCCGTCGCGTGCTTCGCGCGCCACTGCACGATCGTCTGCCGCAGCACCTGCTCTGCGTTCGACTGGATCTTGCTGTCGAGCGTCAGGAAGACCGACTTGCCGGGCTTCGCGGGCACGGTGTGCGTGACGCTGATCGCGTTTCCGAACGGATCCTGGACGACCGTCTGCTCGCCCGGGGTTCCGGTCAGCTCCTTGTTCAGCTGCAGCTCGAGCCCCGACAGACCCGTGTTGTCGACGCCCGCGTAGCCGAGCACCGGCGCCGCGACGGACCGCTGCGGATACGTGCGCCGTTCCTCGCCGTAGAAGTGCAGCCCGAGCAGCTTCTTCCGCGCCAGAGCCGCCGCCTTCACGGGGTCCGCCTTGCGCGCGACGTACGAGAAGTGCGTCCCACTCGCGGTCAACGCGCGGAAGACCGGACCGACCTTCAGTCCGAGGGCCCGCGCCGCGACGCGCGCCTCGTGCGCCGGATACCGCACCTCGTGCGGGTCGGCGTACACCGTCGTCGCCTGCTCCCCGAGCGCGAGCGGCGCGCCCATGCTGTCGAAGATCGTCCCGCGCCCGGCGGGCAGCACGACCGGCGCCTTCGTCTGCACCTGCCCCATCTTCGCGAGCGAGGACGCCCGCACCGTCGTGATCCACGCCGCCCGCGCGAGCAGGACGGCGAACGCGAGCAGGACGCAGAGAAGCAGCAGGCGGATGCGCGAGTTGACGACCCGCGTCACCGGCTACTTCCTCGAGACGTCGACGTAGCTCGTGTCCGCCGAAGGAGCAGGTACGAGCCCGAGTCGCCTGGCAGCCTGCTCGATCCGCAGCGACGAGCCCGCGCTCGAGACCTCGGACGCAAGCGTCGCGTTCTCGGCCTGGAGCTCGAGCTGTTGCTTCGTCAGGTCGTTCACGTTCATGTTCACCCGCAGCACGGCGACGTTGATCGCGACGACGCCGACGAGCAGAACGGCGAACGCGATGATCCAGAGGATCCCCCCGGTGAGCCGCCGGCCTCGCGGACGGGGCCGCGCGCGCATCATCGATTGTGGGCGGTCCGGCGGA
>DASSGL010000309.1:0-10437 GCA_035693525.1 Gaiellaceae bacterium
TCGGCAGTGACGAGCTCGACCATCTCGCGCAGGTATGCGTGCCTTCGGGGCGGTGACGCGTTGCCGTGAAAGACGTTCCACGTGCGGACCACCATCGGCACGCGGCGTAGCCTACGGGCCTATGCGCGTCGTCCTCGCCGATCCTCCTGCGTTCACGCCGAGCTACGACCACGAGCTCTCGGCTGCGCTCGCGCGCGCGGGCGTCGAGGTCGAGCTCGTCACCTCGCGCTTTCGGTTCGGCGAGGCGCCCGAGCCCGAGGGCTACGCGCGGCGCGAGCTCTTCTATCCGCTGTCGTCACGGCTCTTCCAACGCTCGCGGCTGCGACTGCCGCTCAAGGTCGTCGAGCATCCGCTCGGGCTGGCGGCACTTCGCATGCATCGCGGCGACGTGCTGCACATGCAGTGGCTCGTCCCCGAGCTGGACGTTCGATTCCTGCATCCGCGCGCTCCGTCGGTCTTCACCGCGCACGACCTCCTACCGAGGCGCACGGCGCGCAGGCAGAAGCTGTGGCGCACCCTGTTGCGGCGGTTCGACCGAGTCGTGGTCCACAGCGAGCGCGGCCGACAGACGCTGGCGCCGTTCGGAGTCGATGCGCGCGTGATCCCGCACCCCGTCTTCCCGAGCGATCCGCCCCGACGCGACGACGGTCGCACGGTTCTCTCTTTCGGAGTCATCCGGCCGTACAAGGGTCTCCACGACGCGATCGAGGCGACCCGTCGAGCCGGCGGGAGATTGCTCGTCGCGGGAGATCCGCTCGAGCCGATGGAGCCGTACCGTGCCGCGGCAAACGGGCTCGAGGTCGACTGGCGGCTCGGGTATCTCTCGGCTGGTGAGGTCGATCGCGCGTTCGGCGAGGCGACGGTGGCCGTCTTCCCGTACCGGCCGGAGCTCGACCAGAGCGGCGCCCTCCTGCGTGCGCTCGGCGCCGGCGTGCCCGCCGTCGCCTACGACGTCGGCGGCGTCGCAGAGCCCGTGCAGCGCTACGGAGCGGGGCGGGTCGTGCAAGCGGGCGACGTCGCCGCGCTCGGCGACGCGGTTCGCGAGCTGCTCGACGACCCCGATGCACTCGAAGCAGCGCGCGCCGGCGCACGCCGCGCGCGCGACGAGCTGACGTGGGACGCCGCGGCGCGTGCGCACCTCGAGCTCTACCGGGAGATCGCCTGATGTTCCGGCGCAGCCGGTTCGCGGACGTCGTCGCGCGGCAGCTCGACGTCTTCGCGCTGGACGAGGAGGACGGCCTGCTGGCCGAGGTTCGCGAGGCGAAGGCGGTGTACGACCGAGCCGACCGCGACGAGGCGGAGGAGCGCTACGGCGACTACGTCGCCGTCGTCGAGGCCGCGACGGAAGCGCTCGCGGACATGCGCTGGCAATACGCGAGCACGCTCGACGAGGAGAACGCTGCGGACTACGAGACGGCGTTCAACCGTGCCGTACGGAAGCGCTGGCCCCCGCTCGGCCTCGAGATCGACAACCGATGAGATTTCTGAAAGCGGTGCCAGACACCGCCCTCGGCGGAGTCGGGCACCAGTCAGCGGTGCCCGAAATGATGCGCAGGCGGCAGCGAGCCGTGCACGTCCGCTCCGTCTGTGAGCTCGCGTGCGAGCGGGCCGAGCGAGACGAGCTCGCGCACGAGGACGTTGCGGTTGCGGTCGGCGTGCTCGAAGCGGCCGCGGGCCAGGAGGAGCGGCTCGCCGCGGACGACGCCGCGGTAGCGGTCGTAGACCTGCGGCGGCACGATGAGGTTGATCTGCGCGTGCTCGTCCTCGAGCAGCATGAAGACGACGCCGTTCGCCGTCGCGGGCCGCTGCCGCGCGACGACCATCCCCGCCACTGCGACGTTCGTTCCATGCGGCCGCTCGGAAAGCTCCTCCGTCGACAGGGTTCCGGACGGGAGATGCGGGCGCATCAGCTCGAGCGGGTGCACGCCGACGGAGAGGCTCGTCGTCCGGTAGTCGGCGAGCATCCGCTCCCAGACGGTCGGCTCGGGCAGCTCGGGCGTCTCGACGGTCGGCTCGAGCGGCAGCGCGAGCTGGTGCTCCTCTCCACCCGAGCCCGGCACGCTCGCGGGTCGCGGCACGAGGCCGAGCTGCCAGAGGAGCTCGCGGCGCCGCAGGCCGAAGCAGTCGCACGCGCCCGACTCGACGAGCGCACGCAACTCGTCCTGCGAGACCGGCGTCCGCTGCGCGAGCTCGCGGATCGACGTGTACGGCTGCGTTGCGACGACCGCCTCGGCATCGTCCTCCCCCACACCCTGGACGTATTTCAGACCGACCCGGACTGCACCGTTCTCGATCGTGCAGCCGACGCTGCTGCGGTTGACGTGCGGCGGCCGCGTCTCGATGCCCCGGCGTTGCGCGTCTCTGACGAGCGTCGCCGGCGGGTAGAAGCCCATCGGCTGCGCGTTCAGGAGGGCGGCGAGGAACTCGGCGGCGTGGTGGTGCCGGAGCCAGGCCGACTGGTAGGCGAGAAGACCGAACGCGGCGGAGTGCGACTTCGGGAATCCGAAGCCGGAGAACGCGACGAGCTTGTCGTAGACGGTATGAGCGAGCTCCTCGTCGACTCCTTTCCCGAGCGCGCCGGCGACGAAGCGCGTCCGGTACGCCTCGAGTGCGGCGTGCGAACGCTTGCGGCTCATCGCGCGACGCAGCCCCTCCGCCTCGCCGACGGTGAAGCCCGCGAGATGGATCGCGACGTCCAGCACCTGATCCTGGAAGACGACCACGCCGAGCGTCTCGCGCAGCGGCTCCTTCAGCAGCGGATGGTCGACGGGCGGCTCGTAGGACGGGTCGGCGCGCAGCTTCTGCCGGTGCTCGATGTATGGATGCACGGCCTTGCCCTGGATCGGGCCGGGACGGACGAGCGCGACCTGGATCGTGATGTCGTCGAGGTTCTCGGGGCGAGTGCGCAGGATCGTCTGCATCTGCGCGCGGCTCTCGATCTGGAAGCAGCCGATCGTGTCTGCGCGCTGGATCTCCTCGAAGACGTCCTTGTCGTCGAGCGGCACGCGCGAGAGGTCGATCTGCTCGCCGCGCGTTTGCGCGACGAGGTCGATGCACTCCTCGACCGCGGAGAGCATCCCGAGCCCGAGCAGGTCGATCTTGAGAAAGCCGGCATCGGAGCACGAGTCCTTGTCCCACTGGCACATCTGGCGGCCGACCATCGCGGCCGGCTGCACGGGCACGAGCTCGACGAGCGGCCGCGAGGAGATGACCATGCCGCCGGGATGCTGCGAGATGTGGCGGGGTAGCCCTGCGATCTCGCCGCACAGCTCCGCGAACGCACGCCAGCGCGGAGAGGCGAGCTTCGTCTGCGCGTCGGGCAGGAGGAGCAGCTCCTCTGCGACGCGGGCCGCGTTCCAGCCGTCGGAGAGCTTCGCGATCCGCTCGAGGTCCGCGAACGGCAGGCCGAGCGCCTTGCCGACGTCGCGAATCGCGCCGCGTGCGCGGTACGTCGCGAAGCTCGCGACGAGCGACGCGTGCTCGCGGCCGTAGCGCTCGGTGACGCGAACGATCAGCTTCTCGCGGATGTCGCGTGGGAAGTCGAGGTCGATGTCGGGCACCGACACGAGCTCACGGTTGAGGAAGCGCCCGAGCGAGAGGTTGTGCTCGACCGGGTCGACGTGCGAGAGCCCGGTCAGGTAGCAGACGAGCGAGCCGACCGACGACCCGCGGCCGCGGCCCGGCGGGAGCACGTGCCGCATCGAGCCGGGGCCGCGGACCTCGAGCGCGACCTCGCGTGCGAGCTCGAGCACCTCCCAGTGGAGAAGGAAGAAGCCGGCGAGCCTGAGCTCGTCGATCAGGGCGAGCTCCTCGTCGAGCCGCGCATGGGCACGCGCACGCAAGGCTCGACTGGTCGAGGCATACCGGTCGTCGAACTTCGCGCGACAAACGCGAGCCAGTTGTGCGATAGCGGTGACCGGGCCGTCGGAGAAGTCGGGGTAGCGGTAGCCGAGCTCCTGCGTCAGGTCGAACTGCAGCCGATCGGCGAGCTCCTGCGTGCGCTCGACGGCCTCGTGCTCGTCGGGGAAGCGCTCGAGCACGGCGCTCGGCGCGACCAGCACCGCCTCGTGGTTGCCGCGGCGCTCGCGCTCGCAGCCGTCGAGCGAGGTGCGGCATCGCACTGCGACAAGCACGTCCTGCAAGGCCGCGCGACGCTTGTCGTGTGCGTGGACGTCGCCGGTCGCGATCGTGCGTACGCCGAGCGCGGCGGCGAGATCGCGGAGCGAGGCATTGCGGCGAACGTCTCCCCGCTCATACGGGCGCTGCAGCTCGACGAAGAAGTTGTCGCGGCCGAAGGCCTGCGCGAGCCGCGCCGCCGCATTCGGGTCGCTGACGGCAAGGCCGTTGCGCGCGCAACCGGAGAGGCAGACGAGCCCCTTGTTCAGCTCCTCGAGCAGGCGCGGATCGAGCGACGGCGGCACCGGCTCGCGATTCTCCTTCGGTCGCGTGTCCGCGTGGGCTGCCGTGATGAGCCGGCAGAGGTTCGCGTAGCCCTGCGGCGTCTCGACGAGGAGCGTGACATGGGCACCGTCGTACAGACTGAGCTCGGCGCCGGTGATCGGCCGTACGCCGAGATGCTTCGCCGCATGCGCGAACTCGAGCGAGCCGTAGACGCCGTCGTGGTCGGTCAGGGCGAGCGCCGAATAGCCGAGCTCCGCCGCCGCGACCGCGAGCTCCTCCGGCTGCGACGCGCCGTCGAGGAACGAGTAGGCGCTGTGGGCATGGAGCTCGACGTAGGCCACCCATATGTTCTACACGAACATGTGTTCGTATGGAACACTCCGGGCATGGAAGCCATCGCTCACGACCCAGACGGAGGCGAGCGTGTCGCCAGAGGCCCGCGCTCCCACCGCATCCTCGCCGAGCTGCCCGAGCTCGAGGTGATCGAGCTCCGCTTCGGCCCGGACTTCGAGGGCGTCGACCCGCATGCGCATTCAGACCACATCGACTCGTTCTTCGTCCTCGAGGGAGAGGCCGAGTTCACCGTCGGCGACCGAACGCTGCTCGCCGGGCCGGGGAGCTACGTCGCGGCGCCGGTGGGCGTCGTCCACGGCTTCCGGAACGCCGGCGACGGCGAGCTGCGCATGCTGAACGTCCACGCGCCCAACACCGGCTTCGCCGAGCGGCTGCGGAAGGCGTGAGCTTCGTCCCAGACGTCTTCGAGCCGCCGCGGCGGCTCGTCACGCAGGAGTTCGAGCTCGAGCCGCTCGGTCCCGAGCACAACGAGGACGACTACGCGGCCTGGACGCCCTCGATCGGGCACATCGCCGGCACGCCGGGCTTCGAAGGCGGCAACTGGCCTCGACCGATGACGCTCGAGGAGAACCGGCGCGACCTCGAGCGCCACGCCGACGACTTCGCGAAGCGGGCGGGGTTCACGTTCACGGTCCGGGACCCCGGTCGCGGGCCCATCTTCGGCTGCGTCTACATCTACCCCGACGAGGACGGCGTCCACGACGCACGCGTGACGTCCTGGGTGACCGCAGACCGTGCCGAGCTCGACGGCCCGCTCCGCGACGTCGTGCGCGCCTGGCTGCTCGACGAATGGCCGTTCGTGAACGTCGACTATCCGAGCTGATCGGGGCGACGGAGCCGGAACGTCCGTTCGACCGGCTCGAGGCGCCGCGGGTAGCTGTCTGCGCGGTAGCCGACGACCGTCTCCGTGAGCTCGTCGACCGCGAGCGGCCACGGATCGAGCGTCGCCGAACCGTCGGCGTCGAGGGTGTAGTCGATGCCGCCGACGCGACCGGAAGACGGCGCCTCGAAACAGAAGTCGAATGCGAGCCGGTCGCACAGCTCGGTGACCTTGTCGGCCGCGGCGGCGAGCTCCGGGTCGACGCCTGCGTCGGCGAGCCGCTCGGGCACGTGAGCGTCGAGCGGCGTGAAGTTGTCGGCGAGCCGTTGCACGTGCATGGCGACGACGAGGTCGGCGACGGGGTCGGCCTGCGGCTCGACTGCAGGGGCTTGGATCTCGACCCAGCGCTCCGGCGCGATGCTCCCGATGGCGTCCTCGTCCAGCTCGCCGTAGCCGCGGTCGTGCGTCGCCACGCCGATGACGAACGACTCGAACGGCTCGAGCGGATGCGTCGCCCACGCCGCCGCGATCGCACCGGCGAGCCGTTGGTGGTCCGCCTGCGAGTAGACGACGTCGCGGACGCGAGAGCGGAACATGCGCAAGACGCTACTCGAAGCGCTGCGGCGAGAACGGCTCCACCTCCGGCGGCGGCGCCGCGCCGACGAGGTGCGCGGCGATCGCGGCTGCAGTCAAGGGCGCGAGCAGGATGCCGTTCCGGAAGTGGCCGGTTGCGACGAGGAGTCCCTCCCACTCCCCGATCAGCGGGCAGCCGTCCGGAGTCGCCGGCCGAAGCGAGGCTGCCGCCTCGACGACGTCGAGGGCCTCGACTGCCGGTAAGGCCCGGATCGCCCGGCGCAAGAGATCGGCCGTGGCCGCCTCCGTGGGGGTGTCGTCGAAGCCCGCGTCCTCGCTCGTGGCGCCCAGCACGGTCTCGCCGTTGGCGCGCGGAACGACGTACACGTCGTCGGTGCGAATGATGCGGGTGGCAGGAAGCGGTCCACGTAACCGCACCGTCTGCCCTTTCACGGGGTGCACCGGAAGCCGGCGCGCGAGCCTTCGCGCCGACCATGCGCCGGCCGTAAGGACGACGCGCTCGGCCTGGATCTGCGAGCCGTCTGCGAGAACGACGCGGTCGGGCGCGACCTCCACGACGTCGGCGCCGACGCGAACGGATCGACCGAGCCGCAGCGCAAGCTCGGCGGCGACGCGGCGCGGATCGACCTGCGCATCGTCCTCGAACAGCGCCGCGCCGCCGCAGTCAGCCGCGATCCCCGGCTCGAGCGCCAGCACCGCGTCGCCGTCCAGCCGCTCGCCCTCGAGCTCCGGCTCCTCCCCGAACCAGAGCAGGAGCGAGCCGCAGCGCGTATAGCCGACGTCGCCGAGCTCCTCCGCGAACGCGGGCCACAGCTCGGCCGAACGGCGGGCGAGCGCCGTGAAGCCGGGAGTCTCGGGATCGGGCGCGAGCACCCCCGCGGCCGCATACGTCGCACCGCGCCCAGGTTCGCCCCGCTCGAGCACGCACACGTCGAGCCCGTGCTCCCTGGCACGCAACCCACATGAGAGC
Source organism: Gaiellaceae bacterium (assembly GCA_035693525.1). Classification (GTDB taxonomy): domain Bacteria; phylum Actinomycetota; class Thermoleophilia; order Gaiellales; family Gaiellaceae; genus Palsa-739. Next base: position 7,140 of record DASSGL010000309.1, read on the forward strand.
CCGATGATCCCACCGCCGACGATCACAGCGTCGTACCGCTCCACCGTGAGGACGATAGGGTCCGCCGCCGTGAACGGCACGGAACGTCGCGCAAAGCTTGCGCGTTCGAGGGTCTACCTCCTGCTCGAGGCGCGACCGCACGGCGAGGATCCATCGGCGCTTCTCGACGCAGCCCTCCGCGGCGGGGTCGACGTGGTACAGCTGCGCGAGAAGAGCCTCTCCGACGACGAGCTGGTCCGTGCGGCCGAGCCGTTCCGCAGGGCATGCGATGCGCACGGCGCCCTCCTCATCCTGAACGACCGGCCCGACCTCGTGGCACGCACGCGCGCGGACGGCGTCCACGTGGGGCAGGGCGACACGCCGCTCGCCGACGCGAGGCGGACTGCGGGACCGGAAGCCGTCGTCGGCTTGTCGGCGACGACTGCGGACGAGCTGCGAGGCGATCCCGACTATTTCGGGGTCGGGGCGATCTTCGGCACGCCGACGAAGCCGGAGTCGCGACCGGGTGAGCTCGAGCTCGTGCGCGCCGCGCGTGACACGCTGCGCCTCCCCTGGTTCGCGATCGGCGGGATCGACGAGGCGACGATCGCGGACGTCGCCGCCTCGGGCGCACCGGGCGTTGCCGTCGTGCGTGCGGTCCGCGATGCCGAAGACCCCGAGGCGGCCGCGCGCACGCTTCGAGCGTTCCTGCCGGCCTCGTCCGCTGTTCTGGCAGGTGCCGGCGGCCAAGTGTTCGTGCCGCAGATCGATTGGCTGCTCGGAAGCTGGCCGCCCGGCGATCGTGCGGTTCCGCCGCATACGCATGCCGTGCATACGGACGCCTTCTACGTGCTCGCCGGGACGATGGAGTTTCGGCTCGGCGATACGACCGCGCGCGTGCCCGCAGGCTCGCTCGTCGCCGCCCCGCCGCTCGTCCTGCACGGCTTCCGCAACCCGGGAGACGAGGAGGCGCTGTTTCTCAACTTGCACGCTCCAGGTGTGTGGGCGCGTGGTCGAGCGCACAGGCTCCCACGTGAGGCGCACGACCAGTTCGGCGCCGACCGGGCTTCGACCCGGTCGCGTCCCGTGCTGAGCGCGCCCGGCGACGGCGACAGGCTCGCCAAGCCGCACCGCCTCGCTCTCGTGAAGCTGCAGAGCGACCACCTCGACGTGCTCGAGTACGTCGTCGATGCCGAATACGACGGTGCGAGCCTGCACGTGCACTTGCGGCACGCGGACTGCTTCCACGTGCTCGACGGCGAGCTCGAGCTCCAGGTGGACGGTGACACCGTTCGCGCGCGGCCGGGCATGTCGGTCGTCGTGCCCCCAGGCGTCCCACATGCGTTCACGAGCGTGGGGCCTGCACGATTTCTCAACGTGCACGCACGGTCTTGCGGCTTCAGCGAGTACCTGCGCAAGGTCGACGCGGGGGAAGACGTCGATCGCTCGGCATACGACCAGGTGGAGCTGACGTAGCGCTCTTGGCAACCGGCTTTCAAGCCGGTTGCAGTCGTTGAATGACCTCACAGCGCCACGACCGCGACCTGCATGAATGCAGGTTGCGGAGAGAAGGTCAGGCCCCGCGCTGCGTGTACCACCTCCCTCCCGTGCCGTCGTGGAAGACGACGGTGTTCTCGCCGGTCTCGAGCACGAGCTCGAAGTAGCGTCGGACGACGGGCTCCTCCGTCCACCAGCGGTCGACGACGCGCCACTCCTCGCGCAGGAGCGCGACGGCGACGTGGTTCACCTGCCACGGCGTGCCGTCGAAGTTCGCCTCGACGCGCGCCGGGCGCGGCTCGTTCAGTCGTCCCGCGGTACGAACAGCGCGCGCGTCTCGGGTATCCGCGACCACGGTGCGACCTCCACGACGGTACAGACCGAGCCCGAGCCGGTGCTCGCCCGCACCTGGCGCAGTCCCTCTCGCAGACGGGTGCGATCCTCGGCGCCCGCGGCGAGCAGCTCGAGCTGGCGGCCGGCGGGCTCGGTGAGCTCGACGAGCTCGAGGCGCAGCTCGAGCACGGGCGCCGGCAGCTCCGCGAGCCGAGGTGCGAGGGCGACGCGGATGCGATCGGCGTCGGCGCTCGGCTCGCGCAGGGTCAGCGTGCGCCGCCACGAGCCCCCGGCTCCCGCTCCGGTCGCCACGAGCCTCGCGACGAGCGCGACCTTGCGTACGAAGCGGTCGCGCCGCTCGGGCCGCGCGAGGGCCGTCTCGATGATCGCGCCGAGCGCGCGCCGCAGCGTCAGCTCGTTTCCGACTGCCTCGGGGAACTCGAGCGACTCGACGAGCTCTGCCGGCGGCCGCCGTCCGCGCACGCGCGCGGCTGCACCCCCTCTCGCCAGGCTCCAGGCGCGCCGGCCGTCCGGCCCCAAACGTTCGGCAACGGCACTGCCCGGAAGCCCGGCAAGCTGTCCGAGCCGGCGGACGCCGAGCGCCTCCAGCTCGTCGTGACGCTGCCGCTCGAGCGGCAGCAGGGTCAGCGGCAGCGGAGCGAGGAACTGAGCGACGTCCTCCTCGCGCACCAGCAGGACCTGCCCAGGCTTCGCGACCGAGGCTGCTGCGAGCGCGGCGAAGCGCCGCGCGGCCGCGCCGATACGCGCGTCCCACTGCGAGCCGACCGCGGTGAGCGCCCGCTTGAGCGCGGGCTCGAGCCCGCCGTACAGCCGCTCGACACCGCGCGTCTCGAAGTAGGCGACGCCGAGCGCCGCCGGCTCGACCGAGAACCCGGCGTCTTCGAGAGCGCGAACGATCTCCTCCCACGAGCGTTCGGCCGTGGCGGGGTCGGCCTCCACGAGCACGAGCTCGGGGCACGTGGCGAGCGCCTCGCCGAGTCGCATCCGCGGCAGCACGCCGGCCGCCTCCGCCGCCGCCGTCACCGGACCGAGCAACGGCTCCTCCCCCGCCGCGGGCGCGAGGGCCGCTGCGCGCGTGGAGAGCGACGGCCGCGTCCGCAGCGCCGCCTTGAGCTCGAAACCGGGGATGGAGAGGCAAGCGATCATGGGAACGTATGTTCTACACGAACACATGTTCCCCTGTCAAGGGTGCGACCGGCGCCGGTCGTCTAACGGCTGACGACGGTGTCCGCGATCCGCTCGAGCGCCTCCACCACGTCGACGAGCGGCGCACGCGTGTCGATCTCCGCTGTAGCGCCCGCGCGCAGAAGCGGCTCGAAGGTCGCCAGGTCGTACTGGATCCGCTCCCGCTCGCCGTCGGACTTGCCGAACTCGTTCGTCTCGCGCGTGGCCACGCGTTCGAGGATCACCTCCGCGGGCGCGCTCAACAGCACGACCGCGTCGAACCGCGGATAGAACTTTCCCTGGT
>DASSGL010000310.1:0-3921 GCA_035693525.1 Gaiellaceae bacterium
CGGCTCGAGCCGGTGGTAGAAGCGCGCGCGTCGCCGGAGGCCGGCTTCCACGTCCCAGTCCGGAAACGGGCCGTGCAGGAGCCACGCATAGTCGAGGGCAGGGTCGCCGACCCGCGCGTCGCCCCAGTCGATCACCGCTGCGAGCCTGCCGTCACGCACGAGGAGGTGCTCGGGCAAGAGGTCGCCGTGCACGAGTGCCGGTCGGAAGCCGGTCAGCGTCTCGGCCTCTGCGAACAGGTCGCGGGCGCGCGTCTGCTCGGCCGCGTCGAGCAGCGGCAGGACGGCACGCTCGAGCTCCGCGCACCGGGCGCGGTAGTCCGCGACCCAGTCGCGACGCTCGAGCGGCAGCGACTCCGGATCGATCGCATGCAGTGCGGCGAGGAACGCTCGCACGCCGTTCGAGTCCTCGCCGACGAGCGGCTCGCCGTGCAGGAGCCGGTAGGCGACGAACGGCGGCTCGCGCGAGACGAGCTCGAACCGAGGGACGTCGATCGGCAGCACCTGCGCGAGCCGAGGCAAGATCGCCAGCTCGGTCTCGAGTGCCTCGAGCACCCCTTCGCGACGAGGCACGCGGAAGACCCAGGAGTCGTCCACCAGGACGACCTTGAAGTCGTAGCCGTCGTCGATCAGGCGCAGCGTCATCCCCCGCTACCCTTGGCCAGGGTCGTGCTCCGGAAGCTCGTCATCGCCGCCGCATTCGCCGGGCTCGTCGCGACGCCTGCGTCGGCGCAGCCGTCCATGCAGACGCTTCTCATGCCGGGCGTCACGTTCGAGCGTCAGGTCGAGTTCGCGCCGCACGGACCGGTCGTGCTCGACGTCGTGACGGCACCTCGCCCGGACGGCTCGCAGTACACGCTCGCTCCCGCGCTGTCCAACAACTCGATCGTCGGAACCGAGACGCTCACGCAGATCGAGAAGAACGTCGCCACCACGTCGACCGCCGCCGGCGTGAACGGCGACTTCTTCGTTCCGAACCCCGGTAAGCCGGCGGGCATCCTCATGCGCGGCGGTGTCCTCGACTCTGCGCCGGCGATCGACCGGTCGAGCCTCGGCATCGCTGGGGACGGGACGCTCACCGTCGCACAGGTCGCGTTCGACGGGACCTGGCGCGGGAGCGGCCAGCGCCGGCAGCTCGATCTGAACGCACCGGCGGTGAAGGGGCACACGACGCTCTACACGCAGGCCTGGGGCCCCACGACGCCCGCCGAGACGGGGGTCGCCGTCGCGGTGATCGGCTCGCTGCCGCAGCTCGCTCCGAATCGCGTCGCGTCGGGCGTCGTGACCCAGGTGCTCACGCAAGGCCCCGTGACGATCCCTCCCGGAGGCGCGGTCCTCGTCTCGCGCGGCGGCCAGGCGCCGCACCTCACCGCCGAGGCACCTGCGGGCACGACCGTCGAGATCAGGCCGACGCTGACGCCGAACTGGAGCGGGATGACGGGCGCGATCGGCGGCGGGCCGGAGCTCGTCGACTCGGGCAGGGCGATCTTCCGCGCGCGCGAGGCGTTCGGCGACCCGGTGCTGAACCGGAGGAGCGCACGCGCCGCGGTGGGTCAGCTCCCGGACGGGCGGATCGTCCTCGTGACGGTCGAAGGCGGCAGCTCGGCCTACAGCGCGGGCATGACGAACTACGAGCTCGCGGTCGCCCTCACCCGGCTCGGGGCGCGCACGGCGATGGGTCTCGGTACCGGGCCGGCCACGGCGATGGCGTTCGACGGGACGCTCCTCACGCGCCCCACCGCGGGCATCGAGCAGCCGGTCTCGGACGCGCTGCTCCTCTCGTACAACGGCGTGTACGCAGCGCCACCCTCCTCGACGACGCTCTCGCCGAACGGGGACGGTGTCGACGACGAGCTTTCGCTCACGTACAAGCTCGTGAGGCCGTCGCAGGTGACGGCGACCGTCGTCGGCCCCGGTCGAACCGTCACGCTCGCCAAGGATGCCGAGCAGCCCGGCGTGCACACCCTTGACTGGGATGGGTCGGGAGCGCAGGAAGGCTCGTGGCGCTTCGTCGTCGCCGCGGTCGACGATGCGGGACACACGACGACTGCAGAACGGAGCTTCGATCTCAATCAGACGCTCGGCTCGCTCCAGGTCGCGCGCAGCGGCCGGGGTCTGACGGCGACCTTCGCGCTTGCGCGGCCGGCCACGGTCACGGTGACCGTCGAGAAGCCCAACGGCATCGTGATCGCGACACCTGTCTCGAAGCGGCTCGACGCCGGCACGCAGACCGTGTCCTGGAAGGGCTCTGCGGTCGCCGGCTATCGCGTTCGCGTCGTCGCCACGAACACGATCGGCGAGGCGACGCTCGCCGCCCCTGTCACGCTGCGACGGCACTAAGATCGTTCTTCGGTGCTGGCGAGCATCTCCTCGAGCCTGACGTCGCAGGTCGCCTCGCACGGCGCCTACGCGGTGTTCGGGCTGATGGCGATCGACGCGGTGTTCCCGGCGGCGAGCGAGCTCGTGATGCTCTACGCCGGAGCGGTGGCAGCCGGTGTCTTCCCGTCCGCCGGCCACGTCTCGGTCTTCGGCGCGAAGATCGGCTTCGGCCCGGGTGCATATGTCGTCCTTGCGCTCGCGGGCACGCTCGGCTATCTCGTCGGCGCGCTCGTCGGCTGGTGGATCGGGCTGCACGGAGGCAGGCCGCTCCTCGAGCGGCACGGCCGCTGGTTCCACGTCACGCCGACGAGGCTCGACCGGGCCGAGCGCTGGTTCGATCGGTGGGGCAACCTCGGCGTTCTCCTCGGACGCCTGACACCGGTCGTGCGCTCGTTCGTCTCGATTCCCGCCGGCGTGTTCGAGATGCCGCTCATCCCGTACACGCTGCTGACGCTCATCGGCTCGGCCATCTGGGCGTTCGCGTTTGCAGGCGCCGGATACGGCCTCGGCTCGAGCTACGAGCGCTTCCACCACGACTTCCGCTATGTCGAGTACGCAGTTGTTGCAGGCGTCGTCGCGGTCGCGGCGTATCTCGTCTATCGCATGTTCAAGGCAGCTACAGTGAGGCGCCGTGACGATCCCGCTCGTTGACGTCCACGCTCAGTACGAACCGCTGAAGTCCGAGCTCGAAGCGCGGTTCCGCGACGTCCTCGACGGAGGACAGTTCATTCGGGGCCCGCACTACTGGGCGTTCCAGGAGGAGGCGGCGTCGTACCTCGGCGTCGAGCAGACGATCGGCGTCGCGAACGGGACCGATGCACTCGTCCTCGTCCTCGACGCGCTCGAGATCGGGCCGGGCGACGAGGTCGTCTGCCCCGCGTTCACCTTCTACGCGACCGCGGAGTCCATTGCGCGGCGCGGCGCGACGCCGGTGTTCGCCGACGTCGACCCGCAGACGCTCAACGTGGATCCCGAAGACGTCTCGTCGAAGATCACCGATCGGACACGCGCGATCATGCCCGTGCACCTGTTCGGCCGGCCCGTGCCTTTGGAAGAGCTGACGCGGCTCGGCGTTCCCGTCATCGAGGACGCCGCGCAGGCATTCGGCGCGCCGGGCGTCGCGCAGCAAGGGCTCGTCTCGACCTACAGCTTCTTCCCGACGAAGAACCTCTTCTGCCTCGGCGACGGCGGTCTCGTCGCGACGAACGACGACGGTCTCGCCGAGCGTGTACGGATGCTCGCCTTCCACGGCTCGCGTGACAAGACCGATTTCGACTTCGTCGGCTACAACTCGCGACTCGACGAGCTGCAGGCGGCGTTCCTCCGGATCTTCCTGACGCATCTCGACGAGTGGAACCGCGGCCGCCGCGAAGCCGCCGCGCGCTATGCCGAGCTCGGGCTCGCCGAGCTCGTCGAGCTGCCCCCGGACGACCCCGGTCACATCTACCACCTCTTCGTGTGCCGCTCTCCCGAGCGCGATGCGATTCGTGCGGCGCTCGTCGAGGCCGGCATCGGCACCGCGACGTACTACACGACGCCGCTCCA
>DASSGL010000311.1:0-10071 GCA_035693525.1 Gaiellaceae bacterium
AGGTCGGACTGCAGCGAGCCGAGCTTCGACGAGACGTCGCCGACCCTCACTTCGAGCGCCTTTATCTGGCTCGTCAGGCTGCCGATCTGCGCGCCGAGCCGGGACTCCTTCGCGTGAGCCCCCGCGATCTTCTCGTGGAGGCGCGCGAGCTTCGCGTCGACGGCGGCCTTCTGGTCGCCGAAGCTGTCGCCCGCGAGCGCCGGCGCGGCCAGCGCCATTCCGAGCGCGAGCACGAGCAGCAGGCGCGCGGCCATCGTCTCACCTGTTCGCCGAGAGCCCTCTCGTCCCTGCACCCGGGGGACGAGTCTAGCCCGCGTCTCGGCCGACTTCGCTACGGCCGGTCTTCGCGCGCGGTCTCTTCGTCCGGGGCGTCCGGGCTCGGCTCCGGGATGCGGGCCGGCTCGGGCGGATTCCCCTCGTCGGGCGGCGGATACGGCTCCGGCACCACGGCCGGCGTCGGCGGCGTCCCCTCGTCCGGAGGCGGCGTGGGCTCGGTGGGAAGCACCATCACCGTCTCTTCTACCGGCAGCCGCGCACGGCGAATCCTCTCCCCCGCCTCGCGCAGCGAATCCCCGAGCAACCCATGGAGCTCCCACTCACGGGCCTCGAGCTCCGACAGCTTCGTGCGAGCCGCGTCCTCGGCCGCGGCGTCGCGACGGTGCACCGCCGTGCCGAGGTCGAGGAGGAGGACCTGCCGCCCCGATTCGACGGCGGTGAGCGCGCTTCGGATCCGGCGCGACTCGGCGGCCGCGGCCGACCGCGCGCGCCACGTCTCGATCGAGCTCCGCGCGCGCTCTCGGGCCTGCGACGAGGAGCGCGCGACTGCGTGATCGTCCGGCCGCCGCTTCACAGCCTCGATGAACGCTGCGAGCAGCAATGCCCCGACACCCAGGAGGATGAGCCCGTACGGCCAGTGCCCGATCGCGACGAGCACGAGCGCGAGCACGAACGCCCCTCCTGCGACCCCGAGGAGCAGATACGGCGGGGCGACGCCGAACCAGCGAGGCTCGGCCTGCTCGAATGTCACCGGCGTCTCGGTCGGCAGCACCCAACCGGCGCCGAGGTCGGAGCCGCAATCGGAGCAGTAGCGAGCGCCCGTGGGAAGCGCGGCGCCGCAATCGGGGCAGGGCTCAGCGGCCGGAACGGACAGGCTCATGTCGGCCTTCTGCCCGCGGCTCGAGGGCGCGTAACGCCTCGGCCGCGGTCCGCCGGAGCGGCCCGACGAGCGTGCGGTAGTCCTCGTCATTCACCTTTCCCGTTCGGTGGTCGAACTCGAGCTCCTTCAGGGCGGCGAGCGCGCGGTCGCGCGCCTCGACGAGCTCGAGGCGGCGGCGTTCGAGCTCGCTGGGCTCGTCGAGCCGGTCGACGGACGGCGAGGGGTCGCGCAGGAACGGCCGCGCGACGAAGACGACCGCGAGGAGCGCGAGAGCTCCCCCGAGGGCGAGCGCAGCGGTCATGCCCCGGCTGCGCCGGTCGCATAGCGCTCGGCGAGACGACGCTGCTCGACGGCGTCAGGCCACATTGCGACGAGCGCGCCGAAGACGAAGAGGACCCCGGCGGCCCAGATCAGGTTGACGAGCGGCTTGACGAGCGCCTTGAGGTAGAGCGTGCCGTTTCGGTCGATCTGGTCCGCGATCAGGAACACGTCGCCGAGGTTGCGCGGGTCGTGGTAGATGGATACCTCGTTCGAGACCTGCTTCTCGACCGGATAGTCGTTCTTGCCCGGATGCAGCGTCGCGACGTGCGAGCCCCCGCGCGACACATCGACCGTCGCCCGGGTCGCGACCGCGTTTGCCTCCTGCCTCGAGCCGAGGTCGAGGTACCTGAGCTTGTAGCCGGCGACTGTCATGGCCTGGCCCGGCTTGAGCCCACGTTCGGCAACGGTCTGGTATGCGCTCGAGCCCGCGATCCCGATCGCAAGCAGAACGACGGACGCATGGACGAGGTAGCCGCCGTAGCGCCGGCGGTTCCGCGCAACGAGCCGAGTGAGGGAGCCCGTGGCTCGTGTGCCCCGCACGAACTCGAGCACGATCGACGCCGCGACGAAGGCCGAGAACGTGTACGCGAGAAGGCCGGGAGGCGACGAGCCGAAGCCGAGAGCGATGAGCACGATCCCTGTGACGCCGGCGACGGCGAGCGGCACGATGAACATCCGGCCGAGTGCACGGAGCGATGCACGCCGCCAGGCGACGAGCGGCCCGATGCCCATCAGGAGCAACAGCGGGAGGCCGAAGCTGTGCAGGAAGAAGTTGTAGTACGGCTTCGAGACGGAGCGGGTCTCCCCCCGCAACGCCTCGGTGAGCAGCGGATAGGTGACGCCCCAGAGGATCGTCAGGCAGAACGCCACGAGCAGCAGGTTGTTGTAGAGGAAGGTCGCCTCACGCGAGACGAGCGACTCGAGCCTCGTCCGCGCCCGCAGCAGCGGCAGCCGCAAATAGATCAAACCGACGCTGAAGATCACGCACACCACGATGAACCCGAGGAACCAGCCCCCGATCGGGCTCTGCGAGAACGAGTGGATCGAGCTGACGACGCCGGACCGTGTCAGGAACGTGCCGAAGATCGAGAGACAGAACGCAAGCGAGACGAGCACCATGTTCCAGACCTTCAGCATCCCGCGCTTCTCCTGGATCATCACCGAGTGCAGGAACGCAGTCGCCGCGAGCCACGGCATCAGCGCGGCGTTCTCGACCGGGTCCCACGCGTAGTAGCCGCCCCAGCCGATCTCGACGTACGCCCAGTGCGCGCCGAGCAACTGCCCGACGCCGAGGAACGTCCACGCCGCGAGCGTCCAGCGCCGCGTCGCCACGATCCAGCGCTCGTCCGTCCGCCCCGAGAGAAGCGCGCCCATCGCGAACGCGAACGGGATCGTGAGGCCGACGTAGCCGAGGTAGAGCAGCGGCGGGTGAGCGAGCATGTATGGGTTCTGCAGGCTCGGCACCATGCCGGCGCCGTCCGCCGGCGCCGGCGCGGTCTCGAACGGGCTCGAGACGAAGCAGAGCATGAACGCGAAGAACGCGGCGACGCCGGCGAGCACCGGCACGACCCACGCGACGAGCTCGCGTGTGCCGCGGTTGAGCCAGACCGCGAGTGCGCCGTACGCGCTCAGGATCAGGAGCCATAGGAGCAGCGAGCCTTCCTGTCCGCCCCAGAAGGCAGAGAGGGCGTAGCCGAGCGGCAGCGACCGGCTGATGTGCTGCGAGACGTAGACGAACGAAAAGTCGCGACGGGCCAGCGCCGCCCACAGCACGGCGGCAGCGACCGCAGTCGTGAAGAACGACGCGAGCAGCGCGTTCTGTGCGGAGAGCGCGAGGCGGCGCCGTCGTCGGCGCGCAGCGAGCGAGCCCGCGAGCAGCGCGTACACGACAAGTCCGAAGCTCAGGAGGAGCGCGGCGCGGCCGAGCTCGGGCACGTTACGTCTTCTTCGCGGGCGCGTACTTCGACGGGCACTTCGTCGTCAGCGAATCGTTCTGCGCCACGAAGACGCCGTCTTTCATCGTGCCCGTGACGACGACCTCCCGGCCGATGCGGTACGGGTCGGGCACGCTCCCGTGGTAGACGACCGTCGCGCGCGCCGCAGGATCCCCTTTGACGTTCCGCAGCACGAAGCGCATGCCGTTCGCGGCGTGCGAGTCGCCGCCGGTCGAGACGACCTTGCCGACGAGCAACACCTGGCCCGCGTGACGCGGCAGGTCACTCGGCTGGACCTGCGGCGTGCCCGCTCCCGCGATCGACGTGTAGAGGACGAAAACGGCGAGGGCGGCGGCTACCGACAGCGCGATGATCAGTCGGGCCGGACTCCGCCTCGGGCCGCTGCTGGACACGCGGGAAAGGATACCCGCGCGTTCGCGAGCTACCGCTCTGCCGGCTGGGCGCGCCGTCCCGGCACGCGATAGCCGTGCTCGTGGCAAAGCGAACCAGGCGACTCCTCGGTGAGGGCGTCGCAGTAGCCCTTGCCATAAGCGGCGCGCATGAATGCGGCGACGACCTCGAGGTTCCACTCCGATATCTCGCCCGCCTCGCGCCAGAGATCCGCGAGGCGAAGGTCGATATCGAGCTCGAGGAGATCGATCCGCGAAGGCTTCTTGACCATGGGCGACACGGTAAAAGCCCGATCGGACGACACGCCCGGACGGCATAGGCTGGGGCCGTGGGAGACATCCGGACCGGACCCTCGGGGCTGCCGGAGGAGGCAGCCTCGTTCGAGGAGGCGGCGGCGTGGCTCGCCGACCGCGGCTACCGCGCGGTCGAGATCGGTTTCGTCTCAGGCTTCTGGCTCGACTACGACGCGGCGCCGCAGCTCGGAGACGTGATGCGCGCCGCGGACATCGCCGTCTCGGTGCACGCGCCGCTCGCGGCGTTCATGGGTCACGTCGCCCGGGAGAAGAAGTTCAAGATGGCGCTCGGCATGCTCGACCATACGGCCGGGCTCGCGAAGGCGGTCGGCGCGGAGCTGATCGTCTTCCACCCCGGCTTCCTCCTCGGTCGCGAGCGCGAGCGCGCGATCGCCGACGTCGTCGACCAGCTCGGCGACCTTCGCTCACGACTCGAGGCGAAGGATCGGCTCGTGCCGTTCGGCGTCGAGGTGATGGGCCGCGTACGAGAGCTCGGGACGATCGACGACGTGCTCGAGATCGCGTCGGAGGTCGATTTCGTCCGCCCGGTGCTGGACTTCGCGCACATGCACGCGACGAGCGACGGCGCCTTCACCGATGTCGATTCGTTCGCGGCCGTGCTCGAGGCGACGGATGAGATCCTCGAACCAGGTGCGCCGTTTCACATCCATTTCAGCGACATCGCCTATGCGAACCGCAACGAGACGAAGCACCTTCCGTACGGCGAAGGGACGCTGCGGGTCGAGCCGCTGCGCGATGCGCTCGCGCGCTTCGAACGCCCGGCGACGGTGATCAGCGAATCGCCCGACGAAGCGTCGACTCAGACGGTCTCGGCCGTGCTGACCGGCGCGAGCTCGGCTCGTCGCTCCTCGTAGACGACCGCATCGTCGTCGCGGCCGCGCGAGCGGAGGAACTCGGCGAGGTAGCGGAGCGCCCAGTGCTCGAGCGCACGCACGTCGTACCGCGCGAAGCCGTCGATCGCGTCGCGCATGAGTGCCTCCGCCTCGACGTCGCGGTGCTGCCCGGCGCGCACGACGCCGAGCGCGAGGGACGTCGTCGCGAGCGAGAGACGGTCGTCGGGCCCAACGGTCTCTCGCGCCTCGAGCGCGAGCCGCTCGGCCTCGTCGAAGCGGCCCTGAGCGGAGAGCACCATCGAGAGCGCCCGCTGCGCCTCGCAGAGCGAGCCGCGGTCGGAGATTCCCTTGAGCACGCGGACGGCGTCGCGCAGGGTCGTCTCCGCGCGGGCGGTGTCGCCCTGGGCGAACGCCGCGCGGCCGATCATCATGCCCATCTTGGCTTCGTTCGTCGTGTTGCCGAGCTCCGCGAAGAGCTCGCGCGCGGTCGTGAAGTCGGCCTCGGCCTCGACGGGCCGCTCGCTCACGAGCTGGAGCAAGCCGCGAACGCCGAGCGTCGAGGCGCGGCTGAAGAGGCTGCCGCTCGCGTGTGCGAGCTCGAGTGCCCGGAGAATGAGCGGCGCGGCCTCGGCGAGCTCGAACCGGAGGACGTACGCGCTGACGAGGCCGTGAATGACGAGTGCCTCGAGATCCTTCCGTTCCGCCTCCCGGGCGGCCTTCAGGGCGGCCTTCGCCCAGCGCTCGTGCTCGTCGGCATCGCCGAACCAGGCCGCCACCTGGGCGGCGACCCAGAACGGCTCGAAGCGGATCTCCGGGTGCGCGTCGGCGAGCACCTCGACCGCGTCCTCGGCGAGCTTCCGTGCGGTGACGGCGTCGGCGCGATGCTGGAGGACCGCCTCCGCGAGGGCGGTCAGCGCCCGCCCCTGCACGCGGCGCTCGCCGGCACGCGCAGCATCTTCTGCGACTTCGCCCATCTCGACGAGCACGGCGGGGAAGTCGGCGAGCCGCCAGGCGGCGCGGCCCGCGAGGTAGCGACGATCGAGCGTCGGGGCGAGCTCGACCGCGCGAAGCAGCAGCTTCCGCGCGCTCCGGAACGCCTCCCGCGAGAGGGCGCGCTTGCCGGCCTGCGTGAGCGCGTTGGCGGTCTCTTCGCGAAGGTCCTCCGGCGCAGCGCCGTCGAGCTCGGTGAGAAGCGTCGAGGCCTGGTCGAGGTGGAACGCCCGGATCTCGAGCAGCTCGTCGCCCGCGCGCTCGCCCAGCCACTCGGCGAACACGTGGTGGAGGTCGGCGCGCGAGCTCTTCGAGAGCGCGGAGTAGGCGACCTCGCGGATGAGCACGTGCTTGAACTTGAACGCCTCCTCCCCGCTGATCGAGGCGCGTGGCTCGCGCACGATGAGGTCGCGCAGCAGCAGCTCGTCGATGCAGTGCTGGACGTCGTCGATCTCGGGTGACAGACGCGCGAGTGCGCCTCGCATGAAGATGCGACCCATCACCGACGCGCGCTGGAGCGCGATCCGTTGCGGCACCGGTAGTCGGTCGATGCGCGCTGCGATCAGCGCCTGCAGCGTGTCGGGGACTCGCTCGCCGCCGCGCGGGCGCTCCGCGAGCATGCGCACGGTCTCCTCGACGAAGAGTGGGTTGCCTTCGGTCTTCGCGAGCACGGTCTCGAGATCGATCGGCACGTCGAGCTGGGAGGTGAGCGCGTCCACGAGCTCGGCGCTTTCCTCACTCTGCAGCGGCTCGAGCTCGAGCGTCGTCGCGCGAACGCGGCCGCCGCCCCACGTGGGCCGGATGTCGAGGAGCTCCGGCCGTGCGAGCGCGACGAGGAGGAGCGGCGCCTCGCGCACGGACGCTGCAAGTTGCTCGATCAGCTCGAGCAGCGGCTCTTCGCCCCAGTGCACGTCCTCGAAGAGAAGGACGAGCGGCTGTGCGAGCGCGAGCTGCTCCGCCCATGCGCGGGCGGCCCACGCGATCTCTTGTTGCGAACGCTCACCCTCGACGGCCTCGAGCACGCCGACGGCAAGCCCGAGCAGATCGGCGACCGCGTCGTCCTCGCAGTAGTCGCGAAGCTTGCGCTGCGCGTCGTCGAGCGGGTCGTCGTCGGAGATCCCCGATGACGCCTTCACCATCTCCGCGAGCGGCCAGTAGGTGACGCCTTCGCCGTACGGAAGGGAGCGACCGGTCAGCACCGTCGCTCCTTCGAGCCCGGCCACGAACTCGCGCGCGAGCCGGCTTTTGCCGACGCCGGGGTCGCCGTAGATCGTGACGAGGGCGGCGCGGCGCGATCGGACGGTCCGCTCGTACGTGTTCTCGAGCAGCTCGAGCTCGGATTCGCGGCCGACGAGCGGCGCCGAGAGCCCCGTGACCGGCGTGCCGGGGTCGTTGACGCAGACGACGCGCTGGGCTGCCACCGGCTCGCGCCAGCCGCGCAGCTCGAGCGGCCCGACCGGCTCCAGCTCGACACGCCCCCGGAGGAGGCGCGCCGCAGCGGGGCCGACGAGGATCTGATCCGGCGCTGCGCTCGCCTGCAGGCGCGAGGCGAGGTTGACGGCCTCGCCGGTGGCAAACGTCGAGTCGCTGTCGTCGGCGACGACCTCGCCCGACTCGATGCCGATGCGCGTCTCGAGGCCCAGCCCGCGTATGCGCTCGAGCGTGGCGACAGCGGCGCGCACCGCGCGCTCGGCATCGTCCTCGTGCGCGAGCGGAACGCCGAAGGCGGCCATCACCGCGTCGCCGGCGAACTTCTCGACCGTGCCGCCGTGCGTCACGATGCAGTGCGACACCTCTTCGAAGTAGCGGCCGACGCGCCGGCGCACGACCTCGGGATCGGCATCCGCGACGAGCTCGGTCGAGGAGACGAGGTCGGCGAACAGGACGGTCGCGAGCTTCCGTTCCACTCTGCAATCGTAGTCGTGGAGGGTGGCTCTCCGGGTGGCGCCGACCCTGCATAGACTGGCGCGCGTGCTCGATCCGAAGGTCTTCAAGGCGTACGACGTGCGCGGCATCTACCCCTCCGAGATCGACGAGGAGGGTGCGTACGCGATCGGGCGTGCGTACGTCGAGCAGTTCGAGCCGCGACGGATCGCCGTGGGGCGGGACATGCGGGTCTCGAGCCCTCGGATCGCGGCGGAGGTGATGCGCGGCGCGGCGACCGCCGGCGCGGAGGTGCTCGACCTCGGGCTCGTCGGGACCGAGATGGTCTACTTCGCGGTCGGCGACCTGCAGCTCGACGGCGGCGTGATGGTCACCGCGTCGCACAACCCGAAGGAGTACACCGGCATGAAGATCGTGCGACGCGGTGCGCTTCCGGTGGGCGGCGAGTCCGGGCTTCTCGACGTGCGAGACCGGGCGATGGGGACTGCGGGCGCGGACGCGGATCCTGCTGCGGCTGCGCGCATTGCGCCGTACGACATCTGGCCGGCGTACGTCGAGCGCGTGCTCTCGTTCATCGACATCTCGGCTCTGAAGCCGTTGAAGGTGGTGATCGATGCGGCGAACGGGATGGCCGGCGCAATGTTGCCCCCGGTGCTCGATCGGCTGCCGATCGAAGCGGAGCGGTTCTACTTCGAGCCGGACGGGACGTTCCCGAACCACGAGCCGAACCCGCTTCTACCCGAGAACCGCGAGTTCATCGTGCGGAAGACGCTCGAGGAGGGCGCCGACCTCGGCGTCGCGTTCGACGGAGATGCGGACAGGTGCTTCTTCGTCGACGACCGGGGCGAGTTCGTCCCCGGCGACTTTGCGACGGCGCTCTTCGCCGAGGCCGTGCTCGAGAAGCAGCCGGGCGCGCGGATCATCTACGACGTGCGCGCGAGCTGGGCGGTTCCCGAGACGATCGAGCGCGCAGGCGGCGTCCCGCTGATGAACCGAGTCGGCCACGCGTTCATCAAGCAGCGCATGCGCAAGGACGACGCGGCCTTCGGCGGCGAGGTGTCCGGGCACTACTACTTCCGCGAGTTCTCGCAGGCGGACTCAGGGGTCGTCCCGTTCCTGCTCATGCTGGAGCTCATCTCCAAGAAAGGTCGCCCGCTCTCGGAGGTGCTGGAGCCGTACCGCGCGCGGTACTTCATCACCGGTGAGCTGAACACCCCGGTCGCCGATGTCGCGCTGAAGCTGCAGGAGCTGAAGGAGCGCTATGCGCAGGAGGGCGAGATCTCGCACCTCGACGGCATCTCGGTGACCGCCGACGACTGGCATTTCAACGTCCGCCCGTCGAACACCGAGCCCCTCCTCCGCCTGAACCTCGAAGCCCGCTCTCGTGAGCTGATGGAGCGCAAGCGCGACGAGGTGCTCTCAATGATCACGTCCTGAGGGGGCAGGCATCTCACTTGGTGTCTGACACCAGGAGATGTTCGAAATGGACGAGCCGCTCGAGTGCGCGACGTGCTGACGGCGGGTCCTTGCCGAAAAGCTCGAGCATGTCGTCGACGAGGAGCCAGGACGGCGCCGGCTCGCGATCGACAGTCGCCCGGTAGCTGCTCCAGGGCCACATGGCCGCGTGCTCCACGATGCCCGCGTCCACCGGGTTTCGGAGGACGTAGGCAATTGCGGTGATCAGGTGGGCCGTGCCGGCGAGCTCCTTCGCTCGCGGTCGATTCCTGAAGAGATGGTCGGTTCGACCGTGCCGCCGATTGGTCCTTCTCGAGTGATTCCCGTTCAGCTGCTGGAATCCGTCGGAGAATCGCTCCTCGTCGGTGCGGAGCACGACGTGATGGTGGTTCGGCATGAGGCACCAGGCATAGACCCGCCACTCGAACGTCGTCGCCACGCGGAATAGTTCTTGACGGAACGACTCGCAGTCGTGGTCGTCCCAGACGATCGAACCGCGATTGCTGCCGCGGCAGCTCACGTGATAGATCGATCTGGCATCGATGCCTCGCTTGTCGCGGCCCACGCGGCAATCGTCGCGAAGCAAGCGTCACGAAAGTGTGCAGGCTTTCCAAGAGTGTCTGACACCAGGGCAGGGCTCCGTTAGCCCTGCGCCATAGGATCACGTGCGAAGTGAGACCGCCTTTCAAGTTCAGGGCTCGTACGCGCGTGGGATTCTCGGACACGGATGCGCAGGGTGTCGTCTATTACGGACGCTACAACCCGTACTTCGA
>DASSGL010000312.1:0-5385 GCA_035693525.1 Gaiellaceae bacterium
GCGCGCCTCGTCGACGTCGACTACGAGGTCGCCGAGCACGACGTCGAGCTCCGCGCTGATCACCCGAGGCTCTACAAGCCCGACCATGTGAACCCGAGCTTCGAGACGGACACGAACGAGGGTGACGTGGAGCGGGCGCTCGCCGTCGCTCCGGTGACCGTCGATCAGATCTACACGACACCGACCGAGCACAACAACCCGATGGAGCCGCACGCGACGATCGCCGTGTGGGAGAACGGCGGGCTGACGCTGTACGACTCGAACCAGGGTGCATGGCGCACCGCCCAGACGCTCGCGGGCGTGTTCGGCCTCGAGCCGGAACAAGTGCGCGTCATCTCGCCGCACGTCGGCGGGGGTTTCGGATCGAAGGGCACGCCGCGCCCGCACGTCGTCCTGGCGGCGCTGTGCGCACGGCACGTGCAGCGCGCGGTGAAGCTCGACGTCACTCGGCAGCAGATGTTCACGCTGACCGGCTACCGAACGCCGACGATTCAACGGCTGCAGCTCGGCGCCGAGCGCGACGGCGCGCTGACCGCGATCGCGCACGACGTCGTGGAGCAGACGTCGACCGTGCAGGAGTTCGCCGAGCAGACGGCAGTCGCGACACGAATGATGTACGCGGCGCCGAACCGGCGTACGACCCATCGGCTCGTGGCGCTCGACGTACCGACTCCGTCATGGATGCGGGCACCCGGCGAGTGTCCCGGCGTGTACGCGCTGGAGTGCGCGATGGACGAGCTTGCGGTCGCGTGCGGCATCGACCCCGTCGAGCTGCGCATCCGCAACGAGCCGGACCTCGACCCGGAGAGCGGGAACCGGTTCTCGACGCGCAACCTCGTCGCGTGCCTACGCGAGGGGGCCGAGCGATTCGGCTGGTCGGACCGCGCAGCGGGAGCGCGCCTGCGCCGGAGCGGCCGCATGCTCACCGGAGTCGGAGTCGCCGCGTCGACCTATCCGGCACGGCGTGCGCCGTCGACGGCGCACGCCCGCAGGGAGGAGGACGGCACGGTGACGGTCCGGATCGCGGCCTCCGACATCGGCACCGGAGCGCGAACCGTGCTGACGCAGATCGCGGCCGACGAGCTCGACGTCCCACTCGAGCGTGTGCGTGTGGAGATCGGGGACAGCTCGTTCGGTCAGGCGATGCTCGCCGGCGGCTCGATGGGAACGTCTTCGTGGGGCGCAGCCGTCGTCAAGGCTTGTCGCATGCTCCGAGACGGCGAGACCGAGGCGCACGTCGACACGAGCCGCGACGCCGATTCCGGAGAGCCTCTCTCGAAGCACGCCTTCGGCGCGCAGTTCGTCGAGGTGCACGTCGACGTCGACACCTGCGAGATCCGCGTGCCGCGCATGTTCGGCATGTTCGCGTGCGGCCGCATCATCAACCCGAAGACCGCGCGCTCGCAGCTCATCGGCGGCATGACGATGGGGATCGGCATGGCGCTCCTCGAAGAGACGCTGCTCGACGCACGGCTCGGCGCGCACGTCAACCACGATCTCGCGATGTACCACGTCGCTGTCAACGCGGACGTCGACGAGATCGAGGCGACGTGGATCGACGAGGAGGACCTCCACGTCAACCCGATGGGCGCGAAGGGCATCGGCGAGGTCGGCATCGTGGGCGCGGCGGCGGCCGTGGCGAATGCCGTCTACGACGCGACGGGCGTGCGAGTCCGCGACCTGCCGATCCGCCCGGACAAGCTGCTGGGCCGGGTCTAGCCTCGTTCGAAGAGCGCGGCTTGTCCCTGGCCGACGCCCACACAGAGCGTGGCGAGCCCGTAGCGGCCGCCGCGGCGGCGCAGCTCGTGCAGGAGCGAGACGACGAGCCGGGCGCCGCTCATGCCGAGAGGGTGCCCGAGCGCGATCGCGCCGCCGTTCACATTCACGATCTTGCTGTCGAGACCGAGCTCACGGATGACCGGAATGCTCTGCGCGGCGAAGGCCTCGTTCAGCTCGACGAGGTCGAGCTGGGACACGTCGATGTCCGCGCGCGCGAGCAGCTTCCGCACGGCTGGCACCGGGCCGATCCCCATCACGCGCGGGTCGACGCCCGCCACGGCGCCGGCGACGAACGCCGCGAGCGGCTCGATGCCCAGCTCCTGCGCCTTCTCCTCCGAGGCGATCACGAGCGCGGCCGCACCGTCGTTGATGCCGGCCGCGTTGCCGGCGGTGACGGTTCCGCCCTCCCGGAACGCAGGCTTGAGCGCCGAGAGCTTGTCGAGCGAGGTGTCGGGGCGCGGGTGCTCGTCACGCGTGACGTCACCGACCGGGATCACCTCGTCGTCGAGCCGGCCGGACTCGACGGCCGCGGCCCAGCGGCGATGCGACTCGAGGGCGAACGCATCCTGCTCCTCGCGCGAGACGCCGTAACGGTCGGCGACGTTCTCGCCGGTCTCGCCCATCGACTCGAGCGGGAACATCGCCTCGAGTGATGGGTTCGGGAAGCGCCAGCCGAGGTGCGTGTCGTAGACGGTCTGGTTGCCGCGCGGGAACGCCTTGTCCGGCTTGGCGAAGACGAACGGAGCCCGAGACATCGACTCGACGCCGCCCGCGACGAAGAGATCTCCGTCGCCCGCGATCACGGCGTGGCACGCACCGACGACCGCGGCGAGGCCGGACGCGCACAGGCGGTTCACGGTCACGCCGGCAACCGAGTCCGGAAGCCCGGCGAGGAGCGCGCCCATGCGCGCGACGTTCCGGTTGTCCTCGCCCGCCTGGTTCGCACAGCCGAACCAGACGTCCTCGATCTCGGCTGCCGGAACGCCCGAACGCGAGACGACCTCGCGGATCGCGAGCCCGGCCAGATCGTCGGGGCGGATGCCGGAGAGCGCCCCGCCGTAGCGCCCGATCGGCGTGCGGATGCCGGCGAGGACGACCGCCCTGCTCACGACACCCACTCCACCCGAAGCTCGGCGTGAGCCCGCGAGAGGAGCTCGCGGACGGCCTGCCGGCCCTCCTCGCCGTAGTCCTGCGTCAGCTCGTTCACGTACATGTCGACGAAGCGGTCACCGCGCTCGGCATCCATGCCGCGCCCGAAGCCGAGGGCGTAGTCGAGTGCCTCGTCGCGATGCTCGAGGGCGACGTCGATCGACTCGCGCAGCAGCCCCGAGATCCTGCGCACGACGTCGTCGCCGAGATCGCGCCGTGCGGTGTTCACGCCGAGCGGCAAGGGCAGCCCCGTCTCCAGCAGCCACCATTCCCCGAGGTCGAGGCAGCGTTCGAGTCCATGGTCGCGATACGTCAGCTGCCCCTCGTGGATGAGCACGCCGGCCTCTGCGCTCCCTGCCGCGACCTCCTCCTGGATCACGTCGAACGGCAGCACGCGGTGTGCGAACTCGCCGCCGAGCGCCATCTTCAGCACGAGGAAAGCCGTCGTCAGCGTCCCGGGCACCACGATCTCCGTCTCGCGCAGCTCGTCCAGCTTCAGCGGCTCGCGCGCGACCACGATCGGCCCGTACCCGTAACCGATCGACGCTCCGTGCGGCAGGAGCGCGTACCGCTCGTGCACGAGGGGATACGTCGCAAGGGACATTGCCGTCACCTCGAGCCGTCCCTCCAGGGCCCACTCGTTCAGGGTCTGGATGTCCTCGATCACGGGCTCGAAGTCGAAGCCCTGTGGATCGACGGTTCCCGACGCCAGGCCCCAGAACATGAAGGCGTCGTCGGGATCCGCGCTGAAGCCGACGCGGATGAGCATGGAGGCGGAGGTTAGTCGCCTACACTGGAGGCGTGCCACAACAGCCACTTACCGAGGCGATCGAGCACTACCTGCGCGAGATCTACAAGCTGGGCGAGACGGGAGACGAAGTCTCCGTCGGGGCGCTCGCCCGCGCCCAGGACGTGTCTCCGGCGTCGGCCAGCGCGATGGTGAAGAAGCTCGCGGCGCTCGGCCTCGCGGAGCACCCGCCGTACGGCGGCATCGGGCTGACGCCGGCCGGCGAACGCGTCGCGCTCGAGGTGATCCGGCACCACCGTCTCCTCGAGCTCTATCTCGCGGAGACGCTCGGCGTGGACGTCGATCACGTGCACGAGGAGGCGGACCGGCTCGAGCACGCCATCTCGGAGGAGCTCGAAGCGCGGATCGACCAGGCGCTCGGCTTTCCGACGCACGATCCGCACGGCGATCCGATCCCCGATGCGAATCTGGAGTGGCCCGCAGGACGACGCTAGGCCCGAAGCTTTCGCAAGCAGGCTTCAGCCTGCTCGCAGTCGTTGCACCGTCAGGGACGGCGAAACGAGAACGCGTCAGGAGGACGTCCGCCCGAAGAACCAGTTCTCGAGCGGCTTCAGGCATTCGTCGCGCGTGAACGGCTTACAGTGCGAGCCGCGACCGTCGCCCTCTGAGACGGTCAAGTCGTCCTCGAGCGCCGCGTTCGCCTGCTCGAGCGCGTCGTCGAGCTCGTATCCCTCGAAGACGTAATCGCTCGCCTTCGTCGCCTTCCCGTTTCGCAGGTGTGGGTTGACGATGCGTCCGACGGCCCACACCGCGCCGGGCTTGCGCTCGATCCAGATCTCGATGCGCTCCTCGCGACCGGCGTCGTCGACCCCCTGGAGCACCCGCTCCGCGAACCTCCCGCGGTCGGACGAGACCTGCACGGGCCGACTATACAATCGCCTCGATGCTCCGGCTGGCGAGCTTCGTCCGGAATCCGTTCGGATTCCTGTTCACCCGCTCGTCCGCGGAGGAGCAGGTCGTCGCCTACATCACGCGCGAGCATCGCCGCGGCCGCTCGCTCGCGGAGATCATGCAGGACCGCTACGTCCAGAACCGGCTCTCGCCGCAGCAGCAGGCGCGTTTGCTCGATCGGCCCGACGTGGTGAAGACGCTCGGCGAGCACGACGTCGACGCTGCGCGAGCGTCACTCGGCTCGCGCTAGCACGGCAGCTGCCGCGGCGACGTCCCAGGCCGCGAGCCCATTCGACTTGAAGACCACGACGTCGCCGTCCGCCTGCCGGCCGGTCACCTCGCCGGCGACGACCTCGTGCAACTCGTGGACCTCGAGCCAGTCGAGCACGCCGCTCTCGATCGGCTCGATCAGGTCGGCGGACTCGAGCCGCGCGTCCTCGATCGAGTCGCAGCAGACGAACGACGCACGCTCGAGCACGACGTTGTCGAGCTCGCGCCGGTGTCCGTCGTTCGCTCCGACGGCGCACACGAGCGCGCCCGGCGTGAGCCATTCGCCGCGCAGCACCGGAT
This sequence comes from Gaiellaceae bacterium, assembly GCA_035693525.1. Taxonomy (GTDB): domain Bacteria; phylum Actinomycetota; class Thermoleophilia; order Gaiellales; family Gaiellaceae; genus Palsa-739. Next base: position 5,198 of record DASSGL010000312.1, read on the forward strand.
CCGGCGAGCGCGTGACGGTGACGACGATGTCGCACTCGGCGGGATCGCGGTGGCTCTCGCCCGGCTCGCAGTCGTTCTGCTCGCAGAAGGCACGCAGGCTCGCCTCCGTTCGGCAATACGCCACCACGCGCTCGAGCCCCGGTAGCGCCGCCCGGATGCAGGCAACCTGGGATTCGGCCTGCCACCCG
>DASSGL010000313.1:0-3504 GCA_035693525.1 Gaiellaceae bacterium
CGCTGCCCTTCGACGACGCGTCGTTCGACTCGGCCGTCGTCGGCTTCGGCGTCAGGAACGTCGAGGACCTCGATGCGTGCCTGCGCGAGCTCCGCCGCGTGCTGCGCGCCGGCGGCCGGCTCGGCATCCTCGAGATCACGACACCGACCGGCCGGCTCGCGCCCTTCTACCGAGTCTGGTTCGACCGGGTCGTGCCCCTCCTCGGCAAGCTGCTCCCCGGCGGCGCCGCCTACACCTACCTCCCCGCGAGCGTCCGCCGGTTCCCCACGCCCGACGGCCTCGCCGAGCGGCTCGAGGCGACCGGATTCGGCGACGTTCGCTACCGCACATTCGCCGGCGGCATCGTCGCCCTGCACACGGGCACGGTCGCGTGAGCACGCTCGAGACGATCAGATCCACGGACGGCGTCGAGGAGTATCTCGACGCGCTGGAGGAGCGACTCGCACGCACGGTCGCGAGCCACCCCGGCGTCGTCGCGGCCGTCGGCAACGAGGCGCTCGCGGCAGGCGGCAAGCGCCTGCGGCCGCTGCTCGTCTTCCTCGCGACTCCGCCGGGCGAGGAGCCCTCGCTCGCCGCCGGCGTCGCGATCGAGCTCGTGCACATGGCGACGCTCGTGCACGACGATCTGATCGATCGCGCCCACTTCCGGCGTGGGAAGGCTGCGGCTTGGTCCGTGCATGGAGCCGAAGCAGCGCGCGCGACCGGCGACTACCTCTTCGCCCGCGCGTTCGCGGAGCTGACCGCGACCGGCGAGGCCGCAGCCGTCTCGACGCTCGCGGACGCGACGCTCCGCCTCGCGCGCGGCGAAGCGCTCCAGCGAACGCAGACGCACGATCCGTCGACGACGGTCGACGCCTATCTCGAGCGCTGCGCGCTCAAGACCGGCGCGCTCTTCGAAGCCGCGTGCATCCTCGGCGGCGGCTCAGGTGCGTACGGTGTCGCGCTCGGCGTCGCCTTTCAGATCGCCGACGACGTGCTCGACTGCTCGGGAGCGACGATCGAGACGGGGAAGATCGCGGGCACGGACCTCCGCGACGGCACGCCGACGCTGCCGCTCCTGCTCGCGGCCGCCCAGGACGACGTCGTGCGTCGTGCGCTCGCCGGCGGGCCGCTCGACGGTGCGCTCGTGCGGGTCGCTGCGACCGGGGCACTCGAGCGCTCGCGCGAGGTCGCGCTGGACTACGCTTCGAGAGCCCGGGCGTGCCTCAACGGAGAGCTCCACCGCGACGAGCTCGAGTCGCTGACGCACGCGGTCGTCAACAGGGAGAGATAGGAGCCCAGCGCGTGGCAATTCTCGAGACGATCGACACGCTCGCCCCGATCCGGGAGAAGGTCGAAGGCGGGGAGCGCCTCGACCTCGAGGACGGGGTCGCGTTGATGGAGTCCGACGATCTGCTCGCCCTCGGCGAGCTCGCCGACCTCGCGCGGCGCCTTCGAGGAGGCGGCGACGAGGTGTACTTCGTCCAGAACCTCTATCTCAACCAGACGAACGTCTGCCGCGTGAAGTGCAAGTTCTGCGCGTTCGCGAAGACGCAGAAGCAGGAGGACGCCTACACCCTGACGGCCGACGAGCTGGTCGAGGACGCCGTCGCCCAGCATGCCGTCGCGGGCTTCACCGAGATCCACTGTGTGAACGGCGAGAGCCCGCACGTCGACCTCGAGTTCTACGTCGACGTGCTGCGCAAGCTGCGCGCCGCGTTGCCGGACGTGCACCTCAAGTTCTACACGGCTTCGGAGATCCACCACATGTCGAAGCTCGAAGGCTGCTCGCACGACGAGGTGCTGCGCGTGCTGAAGGACGCGGGGCTCGGCTCGCTTCCTGGCGGCGGCGCGGAGATCTTCGCACCGCGCGTCCGCGCGTTGATCGCGCCGGGGAAGGAGCCGGCGGAAGAGTGGTTCCACGTCCACGACACGGCGCACCGGCTCGGCATCCCGACCCATTGCACGCTCCTCTACGGTCACGTGGAGACCTACGAGGAGCGGGTCGAGCATCTGCTGCGGCTGCGCGACCAGCAGGACGAGACCGGCGGCTTCCTCGCATTCATCCCACTGGCGTTCCACCCCGAGAACACGGTCTTCGAACGCCGCGGCTTCCGCTTCACGACGGGCGCGGACGACCTCAAGATGGTCGCCGTCTCCCGGCTCATGCTGGACAACATCGCGAATGTGAAGGCCTACTGGATCATGATGGGCCTGCCCATGGCGCAGCTCGCGCTCCACTTCGGTGCGAACGACGTGCAGGGCACCGTCGTGCGCGAGAAGATCTTCCAGGCTGCCGGCGCGACGAGCGGAACCGAGCAGAAGGTTCCCGAGCTCGTCCGTTTCATCAAGGACGCCGGTCGCGTGCCGGTGCAGCGCGACACGCTCTACAACGAGATGTGTCGCTGGTGATCAAGCTCGGCCGCATCAGCTACGTCAACATGGCGCCGGTCTTCTACCGCGTCGCGGCCGAGGTCGAGGAGGTGCAGGGCGTTCCGACCGTGCTGAACGAGCTGCTGCTGCGCAGCGAGCTCGACACCGCGCCGATCTCGTCGATCGAGTATGCGCGGAACGCCGACCGGCTGCGCCTCCTGCCGCGGCTCTGCGTCGCGTCCGAGGGCGCGGTCGACTCGATCCAGCTCGTCTCGCGCAAGCCGCTCGAGCAGGTGCGAACCGTCGCCGTCACCCCCGAGTCCGCGACCTCGGTCGCGCTGACCAAGGTGCTGTTGCCCGAGGCCGAGCACGTGCCGCTCGGCGAGGAAGCCGACGCGAAGCTCCTGATCGGAGACGCCGCGTTGAAGTCCGCATTCGAGGATCCGACGCCGCACCACGACCTCGGCCGTCTCTGGCTCGAGCGCACCGGCCTGCCGATGGTGTTCGCCGTCTGGGCCTGCCCGGAGCCGCTCGCGGACGGGCTCGCCGATCTGGAAGACGCGCTCGTCGCATCGGTCCGGGTCGCGCGCGCCGAGCCCGAGCAGCTCGCCTACGAGGCCGCCGAGCGCTACGGCTATCCGGCGGGCTTCCTCGCACGCTACTTCGAGAAGCTTCGCTATCGCTTCGGCCCCCGCGAGCGCGCCGGGCTCTACACGTTCCTGGAGCTCGCCCGCGACGCCGGCCTCCTCGAGACCGTGCCGGAGCTCCGCTTCGTGCAGACGACGGGCGTGGCGGTCGCATGAGCGTAGGCTCGACGGAGCTCATCAAAGAGCGGAGGCGGCGGCTTGGCCGGCGCCGGGAGCGGGCATGAGCGTCGGCGCCGTGCTCGAGAAGGCTCAGGCCGGCGAGCGCATCTCCGACGACGATGCCCTTGCCCTGCTGCGCTCGCGCGACCTCGTCGCCGTCGGCCGGACCGCGAACGCGATCCGGAACCGGCTGCACGATCCAGGCCGCGTCACCTTCATCGTCGACCGCAACCTCAACTACACGAACATCTGCACGACCGACTGCGACTTCTGCGCCTTCTACCGCCGGCCGGGCGACACGCGCGAGGGCTACCTGCTTCCCAAGCCCGTCATCTTCAAGAAGATC
>DASSGL010000314.1:0-4637 GCA_035693525.1 Gaiellaceae bacterium
GCAGCGCTCGTGCGCGCCCCAGACCTGGATCACGATCGGTGCGCCGGGCTTGGCGACGCGGCCGGCTTCCCGCAAGGCGGCGACCATGTCGTTGGCGAAGAAGAAGGAGTTGAAGCCGGTGACGAGGTCGAACGTGTCGGCCTCCCAAGGGAGGTCTTCCATCTCGCCGACGCGGAGATCGGCGTCGGGCAGCCGGCTGCGCGCGAAGGCGATCAGCGCCTCCGAGGCGTCGATGCCGTGCGCTTCGCAGTCGCCCTCGGCGACCAGACGGAGGAAGGCGCCCGCGCCGCAGCCGATGTCGAGCACGCGCCACCCCGGCTGGAGCCCGGTCTGCTCGAGCGCCGCCTGGTAGGTGGGGAGTTGCCGGTCCTCGCTGAGCGCCCAGTCGGCCGGGCGGGCGCCCCACAGCGGTCCCCAGCGGGCCGCACTGCCGGTCATGGCGGATGAAGCCGTGGGCATGCCCGCTCCTTCCTTTAGACTACGATCCGTAGTTATAGGCTATGAACCGTAGCTTCGTCAACAACGAGCTCAGCCTCTTCTCGTACGAGATCCTCGGCCTCGTCGGCAGCGGCGGCGCAGGTGCGCACGACCTCTTGCGCATGGCCCGGCATAGCCGCATCCTCGACTGGGCCGGGGAGAGCCAGTACTACGCCGAGCCGAAACGGCTCGCCAAGCTCGGCTACCTGGACGCACGCAAGGAGCCGGGCAAGACGCGCGAGCGCACCGTCTACACCCTCACCGACAAGGCCCGCCGGGCTCTCGCCGACTACGCGCGCACCCCGGTCACCGTCACGCCACTGAAGAGCGAGCCGCTGCTGCGCCTCCTGATCGGCGACCTCGTCGGCGAAGAAGTCACCCGCGAGAGCCTTGCCACGCTGCGCGACGACATCGCCGACCTCCGCCGACGGCTCGACGAAACAGAGCGCAACGCCGAGCACCTGCCGCACCGGGAGAAATACCTGCTTCTCGTTATCGACTTCCTCCGGAGCTTCCTCGACCTGAACCAACGGCTGGTCGACGGGGTCGAGCGTGAGTTCGCCGGTCTTGGGAGGACGTCAGGTTCTGGGAAACGCACGGCCCGGAGGACCTGACACCCTCAACGCTTTCCTGCCAGCTAGGTGAGCGCGGGCTCGGCCTCCGCATGGCTTGGCAGGATGTTCTGGCCGAGCCGGAAAAGATTGCTCGGGTCGTACCTGTCTTTGAGCAGTTTGCGCGCCTGTTCTGGGTCGTCGGTTACGCGTTACGGACTCGCGGCCGCCTCGGCGATATCCGGGATCACGCCGTCGCGCCAACAGCGAAGCTCAACCTGGACGATCCGCAGCCAACCTGCCCCGCGGCTCCCGACCGCGCCTTCACCGACGACGCCGTGGAGGGACTCCATTCCTAGCCGGCTCCGCGCCGGTTGACCGCCGCGCAACAAGCGCGAGAGAATCGCGACGAGGGTCCCCTGACAAGGAGGTTGAGATGGCAGGTGTCGAGAAGCGCGATTTCGATTCACCGGACGAATCGCGGACTCCGGACAAGACGCGGTCGGACATCGTGCACCTGGGTGGGATGGCAGCCGCCCGTCTGACGCTGGAGCCCGGGTGGAGCTGGGCCGAGTGCGTCAAGCCAGTCGCGGGCACCGAGAGCTGCCAGCACCGGCACCTCGGCGTCGTGCAATCTGGGCGCATGCGCGTCAAGCACGACGACGGGACAATCCTCGAGCTCGGCCCCGGCGAGGCGTACGTGATCGAGCCCGGCCACGAAGCCGAGGTGGTCGGCGACGAGCGATTCATCGGCTACGAGTTCGAGCAGAAGGCCGCGGAGGAGTACGCGCGAGCCTAAGTACCAGAACTGCGCGGGTACGCGTTCAGGCTCGAGCGCCGACGCCCGTTTCGCCGTGCAAGTACTGAGTCGCCGGGATTTGTTTGCGGACGTGCTTCGGGGCCGCCGCCAACTATCTCCTCCATTGTCTGCCTGGGCAGATCGAGTTGAAGGCGCGGAAGCTCGCGGGCAACGTTCGCCCGTACCTCGAACCCGGTGGTGTCTTGTTCGGAAGCACCCGTTGAGCTGCTCCGCAGTCGATCACGTCTCGCTTCCAGACACGCGACTGGTGTTGAGAGAGCGGGAGCTCTCACAGCTTCCGGCTCGCCTGTGAGATGCCCGAAGTCCACGAGCGTTGCCGCCCACACTGAGCCGACTGGGCCTACGAGAAGAGCGGGACGAGCTTCCGTCGAGACGCGAGGTCCTCGAGTGCGTCGTCGGTCGGTTGCGAGTCGAAGCGGCGGGCTGCGTCGAGCACTTTGGGCAGGAGCGTCACGTCGCCGGCCGTGTTGAGGAAGATTCCGGGCCGGCCGAGCACCCAGTGCACCGCGAGGTCGATGTCGGCTTGCTCGCGGAGCGGCTCGTACCACGTGGACGCGGTCGACGTGCGGCCGTCCCAGGGGGCGAGGCTGATGCTCTTGATCGTCTGGATCGCGATGCCGCGCTCGGTGCACGTTGCGGCCAACTCCTCGAAGTCGGCCGCGTAGCGCTGGTCGCGCATCTGGATGAAGCTGTAGGGGAGAAGCACGGAGTCGAACGAAAAGCGTTCGAGGCTGCGTCCGTGCATGCGTGCGACGGTGAGTCCGTGCCCGGTGACCCCGATGAAGCGGATGAGCCCCTCGTCGCGCGCCTCGATTGCCGCCTCGAGGGCGCCACCTTCGCGCAGTGCGAACTCCCACTCGATCACGTCGACGAGGTTGTGCAGTTGGAGCAGGTCGACGCGGTCGACGCCGAGCCGGTCGAGGGAACGGCGGATCTCCTCCCGCGCGGCCGCGTAGTCGCGCTTTCCCGTCTTGGTCGCGACGAAGAAGCTATCGCGATGGCGGGCGAGCCAGGAGGCGATCCTGAGCTCCGAGTCGCCGTAGGAGGCGGCCGTGTCGATGTGATTGACGCCGTGCTCGAGGAGCGTCTCGAGCGTTTGTTCAGCGTCGGCGTGCGAGACGGAGCCGAGCGCGGCGGCGCCAAAGATCGTGCGCGTGCTCTCGTGACCGGTGCTACCGAACGGCGCTTTGGCGATCACGGCCGGAGACTATCTGCCTCGATCGCGCAGCGTGGTGAGAGCCTCTAAGCCGTCCGTGCTCCCGTTCCGGCGATCAAGCCGTAGAGCGCGAGGAGCAGCGCAGCGAGGACGAGCCCCGTGATCAGCAGGCGCGTCTTCAGGGCGACCACTCCCGGGCAGCGAGAAGCGCGGCGTCCGGGTTCCGAGCGGCGGGGAGGCTCGCCACCGCCTCAGCCCCGAGCGGGGCGGACGCATCGTCATCGATCCCGCTCAACCAGGCGAAGACGTCCGGCTCGCTCAGGAGCAACTCGAGTCCTCTCGTCTCCTCCATGTCCCTTAGACGTGCCAGGACGGAGGAATTCATCGCCGCTGGGCCTTGATCGGCGGCTTCCGCGCCGTCCTCGTCGAGGGGCAGGCCCACAGAGTAGGCTCGCGGCCAGTGTCAGGCCCTCCGTATCGTCCCCTCGACGCGCAGCTCCTTCCGCGCTTCGCCGGGATCCGGACGTTCATGCGCGCGCCGCACGTCACCGACCTGCGCGGCGTGGACGCGGTCGTCTACGGGATTCCGTTCGACACCGCGACGAGCTATCGCACCGGACCGCGCTTCGGGCCGGAAGCCATCCGCTCCGCGTCGGCGCTCATCCGCCCGTACAACCCGGCACTCGGCGTCGACGTCGTCGAGTCGCTCTCGATCGTCGACTACGGCGACGTCCCCGTGTCGCCCGGCGATACCGAACGGACCTACACGCAGATCGAGGAGGCGCTCGCGCCGATCATCGACGCCGGCATCTTCGTCGCGGCGATGGGCGGCGATCACTCGATCACGCTCGCGGAGCTGCGCGCGCTCGCACGGAAGCATGGCCCGCTCGCTCTCGTGCAGCTCGACTCTCACGGCGACACGTGGGAGCAGTACTTCGGGCAGCGCTACTTCCACGGCACGACGTTCAAGCGCGCGGTCGAGGAGACGCTGATCGAGCCGAATGCTTCGGTACAGGCGGGGATGCGCGGCTCCCTTTACGGCGCCGACGACATCGAGGTCGCACGCGAGCTCGGGTTCACGGTCCTCTCGACCGACGAGTTGCGCGCACTCGGGCCGGAGCGGTACGGGGAGCTCGTCCGAGAGACGGTCGGCAACCGGCCCGTGTTCGTCTCCTTCGACATCGACTTCCTCGATCCGGCGTTCGCGCCCGGCACGGGCACACCGGAGGTCGGCGGCTTCTCGACCGCGGAGGCGCTCGCCTTCCTGCGCGCGCTACGCGGGATCAGGCTCGCCGGCTGCGACGTCGTGGAGGTCTCGCCGCCCTACGACGGGCCAGGAAGCGTGACGGCGCTCGCGGCCGCGAACGTGTTGTACGAGCTGCTCTCGCTGCGCGCCGTCGCGTGACGTGAACTCAGTAGCCGCCCTTGCCGCCGCAAGCGGTGAGTAGGGCGAGCACCGTCAGGGCTACCGGAAGTGCGAGCAGCAGGATTCGCATGCCAGTAGTACTGACGAGCGGCTATCTCGGTTTTCGTGGCGCCCAACGACCGCAACCTGACTGAAGTCAGGTTGCGGAAATTGTTTTCGCCGGTTTCAGCTCGTCGCCGAACCGCGCGCGCTGCACGAACTGCCCGA
>DASSGL010000315.1:0-3738 GCA_035693525.1 Gaiellaceae bacterium
CTTTCGCTTGGCGCGGACGAGTCGCTGCGCGAGCGTCGGCTCCGGCACGAGGAACGCGCGGGCGATCTCCGGCGTCTTGAGCGCGCCGAACAGGTTGAGCGTCAACGCAACCTGTGCGTCCAGCGCCAGGGCCGGATGGCAGCACGCGAAGATCAGCTCGAGTCGCTCGTCGGGAATCGTGGCCTCCTCGTCGTCCGGGAGCGACTCGGCGCGGGCCAGCAACTCCACCTTGCCGGCCAGCGTCCGTTCGCGCCGGATGCGGTCGATGGCGCGGTTCCGCGCGACGGTGACGAGCCAGCCGGCGGGGTTGGCCGGCACGCCGTCGCGTGGCCAGCGCTCGAGCGCGGCCGCGAGCGCGTCCTGAAGGGCGTCCTCGGCGAGGTCGAAGTCACCGAGGACGCCGATCAGCGTCGCGAGAACGCGGTCGCGCTGGTCGCGGAAGACGCGCTCGATCACATCTCCACGAGCGGACGCACCTCGACCGACCCGCCCATGCGCGCCGCCGGGATTCGGGACGCGACGTCGAGCGCGGCGTCGATGCCGTCGGCCTCGAAGAGATAGAAGCCGCCGAGGACCTCTTTCGTATCGGTGAACGGCCCGTCCGTCGTCAGCGTCTGCCCGTCCTCGACGCGCACGGTCGTCGCCGTCGCCGCCGGCTGGAGCTGTGCACCGCCGAAGGTGCCGGGGAGCTCCGAGATCGCGTAGTACTCGCCCATGACGGCGCGCTGCTCGGCTTCCGGGAGCCGGTCGAATCCGTTGCGCGCCTCGCTCGAGTAGATGAGGAGTGCGTACTTCATGTGGTTCCTCCTTTTGGAGAGTGTCGCCGAGACGACGAACGGCTCATCGCGATTTCGACACCCGCCGGAGCAGCGTGCGCGCTCCCGCCTTGTCGAGGTACTCGTTCAGGTTGCCGCATTTCGGGCTCTGGACGCAGGAAGGGCAGCCTCGCTCGCAGGGACAACCCTCGAGCAGGCGCACCGTGTCGGCGACCCAGCCCTCGAACTGCTCGAAGCCGCGCTCGGCGATCCCGACGCCGCCCGGGTGGCCGTCGTAGACGAAGACCGTCGGCGCGCCGGTGTCCGGATGGAGGTTCGTCGACAGGCCGCCGATGTCCCAGCGGTCGCACATCGCCCACAGCGGCAGCAGGGCGATCATCGAGTGCTCGGCCGCGTGCAGCGTGGAGAGGAGCGTCGGCATCGTCTCGAGCCCGTCGAGCTGCATGCCGGTAGGCACGTACCAGATCGCCTCGGTCTCGAAGACCGTCGGCGGCAGGTCGAGCTCGATCGTCGCGATCGTCGCCTGGTCGCGAATCCCCTTTCGCTGGTACGCGACCACCCGCTCGGTCACCGAGACCCGGCCGAACGTCAGCGGGAGGTCGCAGCGGCGCTCGGCGCGGATCGGCTCCTCGATACCTGTGTCGGTCTCCTTCTTCACCTGCGTGTACCAGTCCCCGCTGTGCGGCTCCACGACGGCGCGCCGGCCGACGAGATCGAGCTCGAGCACGAGCCACGGCTCGCCCATGTGGAGGTAGACGGCCCCCTCGTGCACGGTCGAGTACGCCCGCTCGCGCTCGACGATGCCGAGCACGGTTGCGGTCGTCGCGTCGACGACGGCGACCGAGTCGGCGCTCGCCGAGCGCAACGGCGTGCGACCCGCCGGGTAGTCCTTGCCCGCCCAGACCCAGCCCTTCCGCGTCTGCCGGAGCTCGGGCACGTGCGGCGCCCGCTCGAGCGCCTCGTCACCGAGCGTCGCGCGGTCGGCGTCGTCGATCGGCGCCTCGAAGGCCGCGGCGGCGACGTGCCCGTCGAGCACCCGCGGGTTCGCGTGATCGAGGATCGCCGCCTCGACCCGCCTGCCCAGCAGCGTCTCGGGCTCGCGCATGAAGTACTGATCGAGCGCGTCCTCGGAGGCCACGAGAATCGCCAGTCCGTGCCCTCGCCGTCCGGCGCGCCCCCACTGCTGGCGCAGGCTCGCGACCGTGCCCGGGAAGCCGACCGAGATCGCGCAGTCGAGCAGCCCGATGTCGATGCCGAGCTCGAGCGCATCGGTCGCAGCCACGCCGAGGAGCTCCCCTTCGACGAGTCGCCGCTCGATGTCGCGCCGCTGTGCGGGCGTGTACCCGGCGCGATACGGCGCGAGCCGCTTCGCCGTTGCCGCGTCGACTCGGTCTGCCGTCATGCGGTGGATGAGCTCGGCCTGCTTGCGGCTCTTGGCGAAGCAGATCGTGCGGAGGTCGCGCTGCACGAGCTGCGACATGAGGCGCGCTGCGTCGCCGAGGGCGCTAGCGCGCAACCCGAGCTCGGCGTCGATCAGCTCCGGGTTCCAGAGCGCGATCGTCCGCTCGGCACGCGGGGCTCCGTCGTCGGAGACGACCGTCGCCTCGACTCCGAGGAGCGACTGCGCGAGCTCGCCGGGATTCGCGATCGTCGCGGTCGCGAGCAGGAACTGCGGCTCCGCGCCGTACACACGCGCGAGCCGGCGTAGCCTGCGCAGCACGTTCCCGACGTGTGAGCCGAAGACGCCGCGATAGACGTGCGCCTCGTCGACGACGACGTAGCGCAGGTTGTGGAGGACGTCCGCCCAGAGATCGTGTCGCGGGAGGACTCCGATGTGGAGCATGTCGGGGTTCGTGAGCACGAGATTCGCCCACTTGCGGATCTGCGGGCGCCGTTCCTGCGGCGTATCCCCGTCGTAGATCGCAGCGCGGACGCGCGGAACCGCGAGCTCGCCGAGCCCTCGCGCCTGATCCTGCGCGAGCGCCTTCGTCGGATAGAGGTAGATCGCGCGGTTCTTGGGCTCGGCGGCCAAGGCGTCGAGCACCGGGAGGTTGAACGCGAGCGTCTTGCCGGACGCCGTGCCGGTCGTGACGACGACGTGCTCTCCGCGACGAGCGGCTTCCCAGCTCGTCGCCTGGTGCGTGTACAGGCGCCCGATGCCCTGTCGGTCGAGCGCCTCCCGAACCCCTGCGTTCAGGTCGCCCGGGAGCGGGCTCGTCCGCGCCTCGGCGGCCGGTACGGTCGTGAGATGGGCGAGCTCGTCGCCCTGCAGCAGGTCAGTCCACAACGGAGAAGAGCGTGAGCTGCATCCCGTCGGGAAGGCGCACGCGGACGTTGCGGTCGTTCCAAGGCGTCACGACCGGTTCCGCCAGCTGCTCGGCGCCTGCGCCGACGAGGCGTGCGGCAACCTCTACGCTGTCGTCGACGGCGAATGCGATGCGCACCTGCCCGGCGACTCGCTCGCCGACCTCGATCGCGTCGATTGCGGAGGCCTGTGCCTCGTTGACGAGCTCGAGCGTCGCTCGACCCGCGCCGAGGATGGCGATACGCGCGTCGGGCGACTCGCCTTCCCAGGCTTCGACCTCCTCGAGGCCGAGCGCGTCGCGGTAGAAGGCGAGTGCGCGGTCGACGTCGTCGACGGTCAGGACGAGGCGGAGCTCCATGTCGATCCATCCTGCCGGACGATGGGTACTCGAGCGCAGCCGAACGGGCGTTGATAGCCTGAATGCACCGGGGTGCCGCGCCGACGCGGCTGAGATCACACCCGTCGAACCTGATCCGGGTTCGACGTGTTCAAGCATTTCGCTGGGCTCCACGTCGGGAGGCACCAGTTCCGGCACCAGAACGATCAGCAGGCACCACCGGAGAAAGAAAAGAGGCCCCGGTGTGGGGCCTCTCGGATGGTGCTCGTGATGGTTGCGCTCACGCGCCGTCCTTCTCGACCGCGCGCGTGAGCGGCTCG
>DASSGL010000316.1:0-19148 GCA_035693525.1 Gaiellaceae bacterium
GGAGGACTTCGAGCTCCAGCTCGAGCACGCGCTGCAGCTCGTGCCGGAGATCCTCGGCGACGAGTCGGTGGGGATCAAGTACGCGATCAACGGGCTGCTCTCGCTGACGCCCGACGGGCTGCCGCTCCTCGGCGAGACGCCCGAGGTGAAGGGGCTCTGGTCGGCGGCCGCGGTGTGGGTGAAGGAGGGGCCGGGCGTCGGCCGCGCGCTGGCGGAGTGGATGACGAAGTGCGAGTCGGAGATCGACCTGCAGTCGTCCGACATCGCGCGCTTCTACGACGAGCAGCGCACGCGGGAGCACATCGACGGGCGCGCGTCCGAGGGTTTCAACAAGACGTACGGGATCGTGCACCCCTCGGAGCAATGGGAGTCGAACCGGGGCGTGCGCACGTCGCCGTTCTACGAGCGCGAGCAGAAGCTCGGCGCGGTCTTCTTCGAGGCCGCCGCCTGGGAGCGCCCGCACTGGTATCGGTCGAACGCGCCTCTCGTGGATGAGTTCGGCGTCGTGCCGCGCGAGCACGAGTGGGACGGTCGCTGGTGGTCGCCGATCATCAACGCCGAGCACCTCGCCATGCGCGACCGCGCGGCGATGTTCGACTTGACGGCCTTCTGCATCTTCGACGTCGTCGGGCCTGGCGCCCTCGAGTCGGTGCAGCGCGTCGCGGCGCGCCAGATGAACGTCCCGGCGGGCCGCGTGATCTATACGCCGGTGCTGACGTCGAGCGGCGGCTTCAAATCCGACCTCACGATCATGAAGATGGCCGACGACCGCTTCCGGGTCGTCACCGGGGGCGCGCACGGCATGGCCGACAAGAAGTGGTTCGCCGACAACCTCGTCGGCGACGCGCGGATCGAGGATCTGACTGCGACGTGGTGCACGCTCGGCCTCTGGGGCCCGCAGGCGCGCGACATCCTCTCGTCCGTGACGAGCGACGACGTCTCGAACGACGGGTTTCCGTTCAGCACGTGGAAGACGATCTCGGTCGACGGGCTCGACGTGCTCGCGTCGCGGATCTCGTACGTCGGCGACCTCGGCTGGGAGCTGTACGTGCCGATGGAGAGCGGCGCCGGGCTCTGGGACGTCGTGTGGGAGGCCGGACGCCCGCACGGCGTCGTGCCCGCCGGCATCGGCGTCTACGGCACGACCGGGCGCCTCGAGAAGGCGTACCGCGCCTTCGGCTTCGAGCTCGACGCGGACTACACGGTCGTCGAGGCCGACATGGCGTGGTGGAAGGTGAAAGCCGAGGACTTCGTCGGCAAGGAGGCGCACCTCGCGCACCGCGAGGCCCAGCCCGTCGCCATGCTCTGCACACTGACGATCGACGACCATACCGCGGGGAACGGGATGAAGCGCTATCCGCTCGGGCGCGAGCCGGTGACGCTCCGCGACGGCGCGCCGCTGACCGACGCGCACGGCCGGCGCTCGTACGTGACGTCCGCCGGGGCCGGTCCGTCGATCGGCAAGCACGTCCTGATGGCATACCTGCCGCCCGCGCATGCGAACGAAGGCGAGGAGCTGGCGGTCGAGTACATGACGGAGCTGCTGCCCGCGACCGTGCTGGTCGTCGGCTCGACGCCGCCCTTCGATCCCGAGAACGAAAGGATCCGAGCATGATGGGCGCGTACGTGCAACCAGGTTGCCGTGCAACCTGGTTGCAGGGGGTGGAGACGTGAGGATCCTCTGCTGCGTCAAGCGGGTGCCGATCACCGGCGGCCGGATGGTGGTGACCGCCGACGAGCAGGCGCTCGAGACGAAGCACCTCGGCTTCACGATCAGCCCGCACGAGGAGTGCGCGGTCGAGGAGGCCGTGCGGATCGCGGAGGCGGATGGGGGAGAAGTGGTCGTGCTGACCCTCGGGCCCGCGGAGGCCGAGGAGCAGCTCCGGGACTGCATGGCGATCGGGGCCGACCGTGGAATCCTCTTGCGCGTCGACCGCGATTGGGATGCGCAGGGCACGGCCGCCGCGATCGTCGACGCGGTGCGCGCGGAGGAGCAGTTCGATCTGCTCCTCTTCGGCAACGAGTCCGCCGACGCGGGCAACTACCAGGTCGGGATCCGCGTCGCGTATGCGCTCGGGCTGCCGGTCGTGACGGGATTGAAGAAGATCGACGTGCAGGGGGAGCGGGTGCGGTGCGAGCGCGACGTCGGCGGCGCACGCGACGTCTACGACGTCCCGCTGCCGGCGGTGCTGACGGTCCTCGAGGGGCTGAACCTTCCGCGTTATCCCTCGGTGCCTGGGCGGCTGCGCGCGAAGTCGAAGCCTCTCGCGGTCGTCGAGCCCGAGCGTCCAGAGCCGAAGCTCGAGACCGTTCGGCTCGTCGTGCCGGAGGGGCAGGGAAAGCAGGCGGAGATCCTCGGCACCGGCCCCGCCGCAGCGCCCAAGGTGGTCGAGCTCATGCAGCAGCTGGGGGTCGCATGAACCGCAGCAGCATGCAACCAGGTTGCTCTGCAACCTGGTTGCAGGGGTCGGCGTGAACGAGCTCGCGCGCGCGTCGGATGCCGATCGCGAGCATGCGGTGATCGCGCTCCGAGAGGAGCTCGTCGCGGGCAGGCTGACGCTCGAGGAGTTCACCGAGCGGATGGCGACGGCGTACGCCTCCCGCACGACCTCCGAGCTCGACGAGCTCGCACGCGATCTGCCGGCGCCGATCGAGTCGCGACGTTCGCTGACGCGCATCCTGTTCGCAGCCTTCGCCTCCGTCGAGCGCGAAGGTCGAATACGGGTTCGAGACCGCGTGCTCTGCCTGATGGGCTTCGGCAACATCGACCTCGATCTCCGCCGGGCCACGCTCGAGGGCGACACGATCACGATCGTCACCATCGGGTTCTTCGGCGCGATCGACGTCTACGTCCCGGAGGGCGTCGAGGTCGACCTCCACGGCTTCGCGGTCTTCGGCCACAAGGGCTCGAACGGCAACGACCCACCGCCGCACCCGGGGACGCCGCTCGTGCGCGTGTACGCGTTCGCGCTCTTCGCGGGCATCGACGTCTGGCGCGTGCCCGTCGCCTGGGCCAAGCGCACGTTGGACCAGGTCATCAGGGGCATCGAGAAAGGCGAGCACAAGGAGCTGCCCGCGTGAGCGCCCAAAAGGTGCAACCAGGTTGCTGCGCAACCTGGTTGCAGGGGTCGGAGTGAGCGTCCTGCTCTTCGTCGAGCCGGGCGACGAGCTGTCGTTGCAGGCGCTCGCGTTCGCGCAAGGGCTCGGCGACGTGCGGGCCGTGTCCGTGGACGCGACGTACGCACCGGCTGCGTGGGCGGCGGCGATTGCCGGCGCGGCCGACGGGGCCGAGGCGATCGTCGCGGCCGGCAGCGACCGCGGGAACGAGCTCCTCGCTCATGTCGCCGCGCAGCTCGACCAGCCTTTCGCCGCAAACGTCACCTCGATCGACGGCGACCTCGTCATCCGAATCCGCTGGGGCGGGTCCCTCCTCGAGGAGGCACGGCTCCACGGCTCGCCGAAGATCCTGACGGTGGCGCCCCACACGCACGCCGCGGCCGAGCCCGTGGGGGCCGAGCCGCTCGAGCTCCCGGCCGACGCCGACTCGACCGTGCGCGTGGTCGACCATGTGGAGGAATCGGCGGACGGCGTCTCGCTCCGCGATGCGAAGGTCGTCGTCAGCGGCGGCCGCGGTGTCGGCTCCTCCGAGGCGTTCGACATCATCGAGGAGCTCGCAGGCCTGCTCGGCGGCGCAGTCGGCTGCTCGCGCGTCGTCACGTCCGCCGGCTGGCGACCGCACACGGACCAGGTGGGGCAGACCGGCACGAAGATCTCCGCCGACCTTTACGTCGCGTGCGGCATCAGCGGCGCGACGCAGCACATCGCCGGGGCGAAGGGGGCGAAGAAGATCCTCGCGATCAACTCCGATCCCGAGGCGCCGATCCTCGCGAGCGCCGACTACGCCGTGATCGGCGACCTCCACGAGGTCGTGCCGGCGATCAGCGCCGAGCTGAGAAAGGCCCGAGGGAGGCTCGAATAGGCGCGGTCGTCCTCGCGCTGCTCGTGGCCGTCGCCGGCAGCAGCGCGTGGCGGCGCGGGAAGCTCCTCGTCGAGCTGGTGCGACGGGCGAAGCCGAACCACCGGCCCGCCGACGTGCCGCAGCGCGTCCGCAACGAGGTCGAGATCGTGCTCGGCCAGCGGAAGCTCTTGCAGCGCCTCGTTCCGGGGCTCATGCACGCGTTCATCTTCTGGGGGTTCATCGTCCTCTTCCCGACGATCCTCATGGCGATGATCGCCGCCGTCGACGAGGACGCCGAGCTGCCGTGGCTCGGGAGTCAGACGTGGTTCGGCTGGATGGTCGACATCTTCGCCTGCCTCGTGCTCGTCGGCGTCGCCGCAGCGCTCGTCATCCGCAAGGTCGTGCGTCCCGCGCGCTTCCGCGGGTCGCACCTCCGCGAGGCCGACGTGATCCTCTTCATGATCGCCGGCGTCGTCACGACGCTCCTCTTCTGGCACGCGGCTGCGCATGCGGAGGGGCTGAACGATCACGTCGGGCCCGTCTCGGACGCGCTGTCGAGCATCTTCCCGAGCGACGGGATCGCGGAGCGTGCGTTCGTCTGGGCGCACCTCGTCTTCGTCTTCGCCTTCCTCCGCTACCTGCCGTACTCGAAGCACCTCCACATCGCCACGGCCGCCGTCAACGTCTGGCTCGCACGCACGCGGCAGCGCGGACGCCTCGAGCCGCTGCGCTTCGACCTACCCGAAGACGAGCTGCGCTTCGGCGTCGCGACGATCGCGGACCTGACGCGCAAGGAGGTCGTGGACGGCTTCTCCTGCACCGAGTGCGGACGCTGCCAGGATGCGTGCCCGGCCTACGCGACCGGGAAGATCCTCTCGCCGAAGCTCCTGATCATGGGCGTCCGCGACCAGGTCTTCGCGCAGAGCACCGAGCCGATCGTCGGCAACGGCGTCCCGGAGCAGATGATCTGGGACTGCGTCACCTGCGGCGCCTGCGTCGAGGCGTGCCCGGTCTCGATCGAGCACATCGACCACATCGTCGACCTGCGCCGCAGCCGGGTCATGGTCGATGCCACGTTTCCTGCGGAGGCCGAGCCGATGCTGCGCGACGTCGAGCGCTCCGGCAACCCTTGGGGCAAGCCGCAGACCGAGCGCGCGGCCTGGGCGGCGGAGCTCGGGGTTCGGGTGCTCGAGCCGGGCGACCCGGCGCCGGAGTATCTCTACTGGGTCGGCTGCGCCGCAGCTTTCGACGAACGTGCCCGTACGAGCGCGCAGGCGACCGCGAAGCTTCTCCAGAAGGCCGGCGTCGACTTCGCGATCCTCGGGCCTCGTGAGTCCTGCACCGGCGATCCCGCGAGGCGGATGGGCAACGAGTACGTCTTTCAGTCGTATGCGGAGCAGAACGTCGCGACGCTGAACGAGTCCGGGGTGACGAAGATCGTCGCGAGCTGCCCGCACTGCTTCAACACGCTCGCGAACGAGTACGGCGACTTCGGCGGCCGATACGAAGTGCTGCACCACACCGAGCTGCTCGCCGATCTCGTCGAGCGCGGGAGGCTGCGGCCGAAGGTCGGAGCAACACCGATCACGTACCACGACTCGTGCTACCTCGCGCGTCACAACGACGTGCTCATCCAGCCGCGGAAGCTCGTCGAGGCCGTCGGCCGGCCTATCGAGATGGGGCGCAGCGGTCGGAAGACCTTCTGCTGCGGCGCCGGGGGCGCCCACATGTGGATGGAGGAGGAGGGGAGCCCGATCAACGCGGAGCGTGCGCGCGAGGCGGCCGCCACCGGCGCGGAGACGCTCGCGGTCGCGTGCCCGTTCTGCACGGTGATGCTCGACGACGGCATGCGCGAGACCGGAGCACCGCTCCGCGTCGCGGACGTGTCGACGCTTCTCGCAGAATCCCTGGATGGTTGACGTCACGCTCGAAGCGCTCGAGGCGGACCCTCATCCGATCCTCGCGCGGCTCCGGCCGGTCGGCTGGGTGCCGGCGCTGAACGGCTGGCTCGTGACCGGGCGCGAGGCCGCGCTGCAGGTTCTGCGCGACGACGAGACCTTCACGGTCGACGATCCGCGCTTCTCGACCGGCCGGGTCGTCGGGCCGAGCATGCTCTCGCGCGACGGTCCCGAGCACGCGCGGCATCGAGAGCCGTTCGCCGAGCCCCTGCGGCTGGCAGCCGTGCGCGAGCGCTTCGCGCCCTTCGTGCACGACGAGGTCGACCGCCTGATCGACGACATCGAGAGCGACGGCAGGACGGAGTTGCGCCGAAGCGTGGCCGGTCCGCTCGCGGCGCGCGTCGTCGCCGAGCTGCTCGGCCTCGAGGCCGCCCATACGCGTTCGATGCTTGGCTGGTACGACGCGATCGTCGACTCCGTCACCGGCGTCGCAGCCGGCCGTGAGCCGAGCGCGGAAGGCGCGGCGGCGTTCGAGACGTTGAGCCGGACGGTCTCGCCGCTCCTCGCGCCGGCGGCGAGCCTCGGCGGCGACGAAGTCGTCTCGAACGCGGCCGTGATGATGTTCGGCGGCATCGAGACGACCGAGGGGATGATCGTCAACCTCGTCTACCACCTGCTCCTGCACGGTCCCGTCGACTCGAGCCTTTTCGCGAGCGCCGTCGAGGAGTCGCTTCGGCTCGAGCCCGCCGCCGCCGTCGTCGACCGGTACGCGACCGCGGACGTCTCGCTCGCAGGTGCGTCGATCCGGAGGGGCGATTTCGTCGAGGTCTCGCTCGCAGGCGCCAACCGCGACCCCGCGTACTTCCACGAGCCGGACCGGTTCGACGTCCACCGCGAGAACGCGCGTCACCATCTCGCGTTCGCGCAAGGGCCGCACGTGTGCGTCGGCATGCACCTCGCACGGCTCGAGGCGCAGACCGCCGCCGAGCGGCTCTTTGCCCGCCTGCCGGGCCTCCGCCTCGATCCCGAGCGGCCGAGTGCCCCGCGCGGCCTCGTCTTCCGCAAGGTGCCGCGCCTCGACGTCGTCTGGTGATGATCCGTTCGCAACCTGCCTTCAGGCAGGTTGCGGTCGTGGCACCGTCCGCACGACTTGAACGACCGCAACCAGGCTGAAGAGCCTGGTTGCGAAAGCATCCGCCACCCGTCGTGCGCGTTTCCCGGTTGAGGGGCGTTCGTCTTGCAACCTGCCTTCAGGCAGGTTGCGGTCGTGGCACCGTCCGAACGACGTGAACGACCGCAACCAGGCTGAAGAGCCTGGTTGCGGAAACCTCTCTCTTCGCGGTTGACGGGGGTTTCGCCATCCGTCAAACTGGCAATGGAACAGCCGTTCCATGATGTGAGATGGCCGAGGCGACCGGGACCCAGGCGATCGACCGTGCGGCGCAGCTCCTCGTGCGCGTCGTGGAATCGGCGCAGCCGCCGTCGGTCGGCGAGCTGGCAGAGCGCGCCGGGCTCCCGAAGAGCACGACCTCGCGGCTCGTCTCGGCGCTCGAGCGCCGGGGGCTCGTGCAGCGCCTCGGCGATCGAGGCCGGGTCACGGCCGGGCCCGTGCTCCTCCGCTATGCGCACCGAGACGTCTCGCCGACGCTCGTCGAGCTCGCCGCGCCGAGCCTGAGACGGCTCGCGGACGCGAGCGGCGAGACGATCAACCTCGCGGTGCCGGGGCCGGACGGCGTCGAGCACCTCGCACAGGAGGACACCGCGCACTACGTCGGCGTCACGGACTGGGTCGGCCGCCGCGTCCCCTTCGAGCTCGCCGCCAACGGCAAGTGCTTCCTCGCCTTCGGAGGCGCGGCGGCGACGTCGCCGGAGCTGCAGGTCGTGCGCGCACGCGGCTACGCGACCTCGATCGACGAGCTCGAGCTCGGCCTCTCGGCGCTCGCCGCTCCCGTCCTCTCCCCGGGCGGCGATGCGCTCGCCGCCCTGTCCATCTCCGGGCCGACGGCCCGCCTGACCTCCGAGCGCATCGCGAGGCTCGCTCCGCTCCTCGTCGACGAGGCGAAGCAGCTGGCCGAGCGGCTCGGCCACCAAGAACACGCGAGGGGTGCCGCATGACCGAAGAGGAGATTCTCAAGGGGCTGTACGACGAGACGATCGTCGGCAACGCGCCCGAGGTGAAGGACCTGACGAACGCAGGCCTCGAGCTGGGAATGAATCCCGAGTCGTTGCTCTACGACGCGCTGATCCCCTCGCTCGAGGAGGTTGGCGCGCGGTTCGAGCGCGGCGACTTCTTCGTGCCGGAGATGCTGATCGCCGCGCGCGCGATGCAGGGCGCGCTCGACATCCTGCGCCCGCTGCTCGCCGAGACCGGAGCGAGGGAGATCGGCACGTACGTCATGGGCACCGTGAAGGGCGACGTGCACGACATCGGCAAGAACCTCGTCAACATCATGCTCGAGGGCGCCGGCTTCACGGTGCACGATCTCGGCGTCAACGTCGCGCCCGAGGTCTTCGTCGAGAAGGTGCAGGAGCACCAGCCGGACATCGTCGGCTTCTCCGCCTTCCTCACGACGACGATGCCGATGTTCAAGGCGAACATCAACGCGCTCGAGAAGGCCGGCATCCGTGACGACGTCATCGTGATGGTCGGCGGTGCGCCCGTGACACAGCAGTACGCGGACGCGGTCGGCGCCGACGGCTACGCGGCCGACGCGTCGACGGCCGTGCGGCTCGCAAAGGACCTGATCCAGCGCAAGCGCAGCGCGGTTCCTGCCTGATGGATCCGGTCGTCCTCCTCGAGGCGGCGGTCAAGAAGCCGATCTGGGGCTGCCGGATGTGCGGGCAGTGCGTGCTGCACTCGACGGGGATGACCTGTCCGATGAACTGCCCGAAGACGCTGCGAAACGGCCCCTGCGGCGGCGTACGACCCGATGGGACGTGCGAGGTCAACCCGGAGATGCGGTGCGTCTGGGTCAAGGCGGTCGAGCGCGCGCCGAGGACGCCGTGGGCGCACGAGATCGACGATCTCAGGCCGCCGGTCGACAATCGCTTGTGGGGGACGTCCTCCTGGCGGAACTTCTTCAGCAAGCGCGACCGGCAGACACCGAAGGGGTGGAGTGTCGAGGCTTGAGGCCGCACTCGCCGAAGGACGATTCGTCGTCACGGCGGAGCTCCTCACCGTCAACGCGGGAGGCCTCGACGCCGTACGTGAGCGGTTCGAGCCGTTCGAAGACTACGTCGACGCGACGAACGCGACCGACAACACCGCCGCGCATGCACACGCATCGCCTCTCGCGGTGGCGATTGCGTTGAAGCAGCTCGGGATGGAGCCCGTGATGCAGCTCACCTGCCGCGATCGCAACCGCCTCGCACTCGAGGCCGAGCTCGCAGGTGCCGGGCTGCACGGCGTCGAGAACATCTGCTGCCTCACCGGCGACGATGTCACCGCCGGGGACGAGCCCGAGGCGCGTCGTGTCTTCGATCTCGACTCGATCCAGCTGCTCGCGCTCGGCCGGGCGATGGCCGGCGGCACGTATCTGTCCGGCCGCAAGATCGATCCCGCGCCCAAGCTGTTCCTCGGCGCGGTCGAGAACCCGGGCGCGCCGCCGTACGACTACCGCGTGGACCGCGGCCTCAAGAAGGTTGCAGCAGGCGCGCGCTTTCTCCAGCTCCAGGTGAGCTTCGAGCCCGAGCGGCTAGCCGCCTTCATGCGCGAGGCCGTCGAGAAGGGGCTTGCGGGACGATGCGCGCTCATTCCCTCGATCTGTCTCGTCCGCTCCCCGTCCGCGCTCCGTTACATCAACGAGCACGTGCCGGGGATCAGCGTTCCGGCGGAGACGATCGAGCGCTGCGAGCGCGCCGCCGATCCGGAGCTGGAGTGCTACGACGTCGCGTGCGAGCTGGCCGAGCACGCCCGCTCGCTGCCGGGTGTCGCCGGTCTCCACCTGATCAGCTTTCGCAAGGAGGCCGGAATCGCGCGCCTCTGCGCCCGTCTCGGGATTCCGACGAGAGAAGAAAGGGAGATGAGTGGATACCGTCGTCCAGTCGCGGTCTAGGGCCGTCGTCATCGGTCCGGAGCAGCCGTTCTGCGTCATCGGAGAGCGGATCAACCCCACCGGCCGCAAGGCGTTCCAGGCGCAGCTGCAGGCCGGCGACCTGTCGCAGCTCGAGGTCGACGTCGCGCAACAGGTCGAAGGCGGCGCGGACATGCTCGACGTCAACGTCGGGGACCCGCTCGCGGACGAGGTCGCACTCATGGGACAAGCGATCCCGCTCGTGCAGGGCCTGACCGACCTCCCGCTCTGCATCGACAGCTCGGTGATCGAGGCGCTCGAGGCCGGCCTCGGCGCCTACGACGGCAAGGCGCTCGTGAACTCGGTCACGGGGGAGGACGGGCGGCTCGAGGCGATCCTGCCGATCGTCGCGCGGCACGGTGCCGCCGTGATCGGCCTCGCGAACGACGACGAGATCCCGATGGACCCCGAGCGCAGGCTCGAGGTCGCGAAGAAGATCGTCTCGGCCGCGGGCGATCACGGCATCCCGCCCGAGGACGTGATCATCGACCCGCTGGCGATGCCCGTCGGCGCGGAGCCGCGTGCGGTGACTCTCTTCGTCGAGACGCTCCATCTCCTGCGCGACGAGCTCGGCGTCAACACGACGTGCGGCGCGTCGAACACGAGCTTCGGGTTGCCCGGACGGCACACGCTCGGCGCCGCCTTCCTCGCGGTCGCGCAGTCGCACGGGCTGACGAGCGCGATCATGGACGCGCGGCGGGACGAGACGGTCGAGGCCGTGCGCGCGACCGACTTCCTGCTCGGCCGCGACGAGTGGGGAGCGGCGTGGATCCGGCGTTACCGAGAGAGGCGGGCGGCAGTCCGGGCATGAGCGCGCTGGAGGACCTTCCGGAGGAGCCACACCCCGAGCGGGTCCGGCTGCGCTTCCTCCAGGCCGGCGAGGACCGCGCGGTCAAGGAGGCGCGCGTACCGGCGGGGACCACGATCTTCGATGCGGCGAGCTGGAACGGGGTCGCGATCGACTCGACGTGCGGCGGCCACGGGACGTGCAAGAAGTGCAAGGTGAAGGTGGTCGGCGGCAATGCGCCGATCACGGCCGTCGACCCACGAGCATTCGGCCCGGAGGAGCTTCGAAACGGCTGGCGGCTTGCGTGCCGCGCGGAGACCCACGAGGACCTGACGATCGAGGTGCCGCCGCTCCAGACCCGGCCGAAGGCAGCGCTCGCCGGGGTCGGCAGGCACGTGATCCTGCGCCCGGCGGTGCAGAAGCGCTACGTCGAGCTCGAGGAGCCGACACTCGAGGATCAGGCGTCCGACCTCGAGCGCCTGCTCGCCGCGATGGACGACGTCGAGCCGCGTGTGCCCCTCGAGCTCATCCGGTCGCTCGGGAAGACGCTCCGGC
Source organism: Gaiellaceae bacterium (assembly GCA_035693525.1). Lineage (GTDB taxonomy): Bacteria > Actinomycetota > Thermoleophilia > Gaiellales > Gaiellaceae > Palsa-739. The sequence continues at coordinate 11,272 of DASSGL010000316.1, forward strand.
GCGCCGGCTGGAAGGTGACCGCCGTCCTGGCCGACGACGTGCTGATCGACGTGGAGCCGGGCGACACGAGTGGAAGCCGGCATGCGATCGCGTTCGACCTCGGCACGACGACCGTCGTCGCGACGCTGCTCGACCTCGAGACCGGGCAGCCGAAGGCGGTGCGCTCGATCCTGAACGCGCAACAGCCGTTCGGTGCCGACGTGATCTCGCGCATCAGCGCGACGATGCTCGACGAGACTGCGCTCGCGACGCTTCAGCAACGGGCGCACGAGACGCTCCGTCAGCTCACGGAAGAAGTCTGCGAGGAAGGCGGCGTCGATGCGTCGCAGGTATACGAGATCGTCGTCACCGGCAACGTCACGATGATCCAGCTCGCACTCGGGATCGATCCGGAGCCGCTCTCGATGGCACCGTTCACCATCGCCGCTCGACGGCTTCCGGAGGCGGCCGCCTCCGACTTCGGCGTGCCCGTGCACGTGCGGGCTCCGGCGGTGCTCTTTCCCGCGCTCGGCGCGTACGTCGGCCCCGACATCGTCGCGGGCATCCTCGCCACCGGGCTGACGCTCGACCGCCGGGTGCGGCTCTTCATCGACGTGGGAACGAACTCGGAGATCGTGCTGGGCTCGTCGGCTCGAGCGCTGGCGACCGCTGCTCCGGCCGGGCCGGCATTCGAGGCAGCACAGATCCGCTGCGGCATGCGCGCCGCCGACGGCGCGATCGAGGGCGTGAAGGTCGTCGACGGCCACGTAGAGCTGACGGTGATCGGCGACGTCGCGCCGGTCGGCCTCTGCGGCTCCGGGCTCGTGGACGCCGTGGCGGAGCTCGTCGGGGCCGGCATCCTCGACCACTCCGGCCGCTTCGTGGCGGACAGCTCGGAACGCCTCCGTAAGATCGGCGAGGAGACGGTCTTCTACCTCACCGACGACATCTTCCTCTCACAGCGTGACGTGCGCGAGCTGCAGTTCGCGAAGGCGTCGATCGCCACCGGCTGGACGATCCTCTGCAAGGACCTCGGCATCGAGCCGGACGAGGTGTCGCAGGTGGTTCTCGGCGGGTCGTTCGGCTCCTATCTCACCGCCTCGAGCGCGGTCAAGATCGGCCTCGTGCCGAAGCTGCCGCTCGCACGGATCGTCGCCGCAGGCAACGTCGCCGGCGAGGGCGCGAAGATCGCTGCCCTGTCGGTCACCGAGCGAGCCGCGGCGAGCGCGGTGCTCGAGGAGGTGCAGTACGTCGAGCTCTCCGGGCGCGCCGACTTCAACGACCTCTTCATCGACCAGCTCGCATTTCCCGCATGAGCAAAACGACAAAAGCTGCAACCAGGTTGCTGTTCAACCTGGTTGCATGGGTGGGGCGATGAGCCAGGTGGTGGTCAGCTGCGGTGCGCTCGCACTGCACGTGAAGAGGATCGCCGCACGCCGCGGCTGGGACCTCGAGGTGCGCCCCGTGCCGCCTGAGCTGCACAATCGCCCCGAGCGGATCCGGCCGGCCGTCGAGGACGCCGCGGCCGGCGACGACGTCGTCGTCGCCTACGCGCACTGCGGCGCCGATCTGCGCGGCTACCGGCGCCTCCAAGGCGCGCACTGCTACGAGGTCTTTAGCTCCGTCTTTGATGGGGCCGAGCACGAGCCCGCGACGTACTTCCTCACCGACTTCCTCGTGCGAAGCTTCGACCGGGTCGTCTGGCGCGGGCTCGGCCTCGACCGCCGCCCCGAGCTGCGCGACGACTACTTCCGTCACTACGAGCGCGTGGTCTGGCTCGCACAGGAGCCGACGCCGGAGCTGCGGGCGGAGGCCGAGCGGGCGGCTGGGCTCCTCGGGCTGCCGCTCGAGGAGCGCGAGACGGGCGACGACGGACTGGAGCGGGAGCTCGAGCGACTACTGGAGGCCACCAGGTGCTGATCAACGACTTGCCGCGCTACGAGATCCTCGACGACGCCGCGATGGAGGAGCTGGAACGCGGGTGGCGGCGGATCGTCAGCGAGCTCGGGATCGAGTTCCTGTACGACGAGGCTCTCGACACCTTCCGGGCTGCGGGCCAGCAGGTCGACGGCCAGCTCGTCAAGTTCGATCCCGACTGGATCCTCGAGCAGGTCTCGAAGGCGCCGCCTGAGTTCGACCTTCAGGCGCGCAACCCGGAGCGAACGGTCCATATCGGCGGCAAGCACATGGTGTTCTCGGCGGTCTACGGCTGCCCGTTCGTGCGGGAAGGATTGCAGCGCCGCGACGCGACCTACGACGACTTCCAGAATCTCGTCAAGCTCGCGCAGTCGTTTCCCCAGCTCGACTCACCGGGCGGCACGATCTGCGAGCCGAACGACCTGCCGCTCGACTCGAGGCACCTCGACATGGTGTACGCGTTGCTCACGTTGAGCGACAAGCCGTTCATGGGCTCCGTCACCTCCGGCCCCAACGCGCGCGACACGATCGCGATGGCCGAGATGGTCTTCGGCCGCGAATCGCTCGAGCAGAGGCCGGCGATCATCTCGCTGATCAACGTCAACTCACCGCTCCGCTACGACGACCGGATGCTCGCCGCGCTCGTCGAGTACGCGAAGGCGGGGCAGGCGACGATCGTGACTCCGTTCCTGCTCATGGGAGCGATGTCGCCGGTGACCGTGCCGGCCACGCTCGCGCAGCAGGTGGGAGAGGCGCTCGCCGGAATCGCGCTCGTCCAGACGATCCGTCCGGGCTGCCCCGTCGTCTTCGGCTCGTTCCTGTCGAACACGGACATGCAGTCGGGCTCGCCGAGCTTCGGCACACCCGAGTCCGCTGTCGGTCTCCTCTGCACGGGGCAGATCGCGCGCCACTACAACCTTCCGTTCCGCAGCGGGGGCGCGCTCACCTCCTCGCAGGTCGTCGACGCGCAGGCGGGCTACGAGTCGATGATGTCGCTCTGGCCGACCTTCCTCGCCGGCACGAACTTCGTCATGCACTCGGCAGGCTGGCTCGAGTCGGCGCTCGTCTCGTGCTACGAGAAGTTCATCACCGACATCGAGGGGCTGCGGATGATGTACGAGGTGTTCAAGCCGCTCGAGATCAACGAGGAGACGCTCGCGTACTCGGCGCACCAGGAGGTGGGGCAGGGTGGGCACTTCCTCGGCGCCGCGCACACGCTCGAGCGTTTCCGGGAGTGCTTCTACCGACCGCTCGTCTCCTCGACGGAGAACTACGAGCGCTGGAATCGGAACGGCGGCCACGACACTGCTGCCCGGGCCGGGGAGGTCTGGCGCAAGACGCTCGAGGGTTACGTCGAGCCCCCGATCGAGGAAGATCTGCGGGCGGAGCTGAAGGCATACGTCGACCGCAGGCGCACAGAACTGGGGGACTGAGATGACAACAGTGGGGGAAGTGATGTCGCGCAACCTTCTGACCGTCGATCCGTCGACGTCGCTGTCGGAGGCGGCGGCGAGGATGACCGATCGCGGCGTCGGGGCTGCACTCGTGCTCTCGAACGAGCGAGTCGAAGGGATCCTCACCGAACGCGACGTGCTGCGCGCCGTCGCCACGGGCGGCGTCGAGGGCACGCACGTCGCGGCCTGGATGACGCGCAACCCCGAGACGGTCGACGTCTCGGAGCCGACGGGGCAGGCAGCGGCGGTCATGATCCACGGCGGCTTCCGTCATCTGCCGGTGCTCGACGGCAGCCGGCCCGCCGGGATCGTCTCGATCCGCGATCTGATGCGGGTAGTGGTCGACGACGAGAGCCCGCGTGGCGTCTAGTCAACTCGCGATGTTCGTCGACGGAGCGTGGACGAGCTCCGTCACGGGAGAGACGTTCACAGCCTCGTCGCCCGCCACCGGCGAGACGATCGGCGAGGTCCCGCAGGGAGCACGCGACGACGCGCGGCTCGCGATCGGCGCGGCGAACCGCGCCGCGGACTCGTGGGCGCGGGCAACCGCGTTCGAGCGCGCCGCCGCGCTCCATCGCGTCGCCGATGTCGTGGAGCGCCGCCGGGAGGAGCTGGCGCGGACGCTGACGCTCGACCAGGGCAAGCCGATCTCCGAGGCGCACGACGAGGTCGCGGAGCTCGTCCAGTACTGGCGGACCGCGGCGGAGGACGGAAAGCGCCTGGAGGGCCGCCTTCCGAACAGCTCGTCGGCCGGGAAGCGTGTCCTCCTCCACCGCCGTCCGCGCGGCGTGATCGGCGTTATCACGCCGTGGAACTGGCCGTACACGATGCCCGCGGAGCTGATCGCGCCCGCGCTCGCGTCGGGCAACACCGTGGTGTGGACACCGGCGTCGACGACGGCGATGGCCGCGATTGCGCTCGCCGAGTGCGTCGTCGAGGCCGACCTGCCGCCCGGCGTCTTCAACCTCGTGACCGGGCCAGGGTCGACCGTCGGTGACGAGATCGCGCGCAACCCGGGCACGCACGGTGTCGGCTTCATCGGCTCGACCGCGACCGGCCGCAAGGTGGCGGAGGCTGCCGCGGGCAAGGCGGCGGTGCTCGAGCTGGGCGGCAACGGCCCGATCGTCGTCCTCGACGACGCGGATCTCGAGCTCGCGGCGGAGGCGACGGTCACCGCGTGCTTTCTGTGCGCCGGCCAGAGCTGTACGGCGGGCGAGCGCCTGCTGGTCCACGAGGCGGTGCGCGAGGAGTTCGTCGCCAGGCTCGCGCGGCTCGTCACGGAGCGGGCCGTCCTCGGTGATCCGTTCGACGAGCGGACGACGATGGGGCCGCTCAACAACGACGGCGTCGCGGCGAAGATGGACGAGCACGTTGCCGACGCGCTCTCGCGGGGTGCCGAGGTCGTGAGCGGCGGCGCGAGGGCCGCGGGATTTCCGACGACGCTGTACTGGGAGGCGACGGTGCTCGACCGCGTTCCGCCCGACTCGCTCGTCGCGCGCGAGGAGACGTTCGGCCCGGTCGCGCCGGTCGTCTCGATCGAGTCGCTCGAGCAGGCGATCGAGCTCACGAATGCGTCGCCGTACGGGCTGCTCTCCGCGATCTTCACCCGCGACCTCGCAAAGGGGCTCCGCTTCGCCGACGCGGCGCGGACCGGCTGGGTCAACGTGAACGAGTCGTCGAACTACTGGGAGACGCACCTGCCGTTCGGCGGCCGCGCCGGGACGGCAAGCGGCATCGGCCGCGTCGGCGGCAGCTCGCCGATGGAGTCCTTCACCGAGCTGCAAACGGTCGTGATCGCGTGACCTACGACTACGTGATCGTCGGCGGAGGCTCCGCGGGCTGTGCGCTCGCGAATCGCCTCAGCGCGGATCCTTCGACGAGCGTGCTCGTGCTCGAAGCGGGACGGCGCGACTGGTGGTGGGACGTCTTCATCCACATGCCGGCCGCGCTCGCCTTCCCGATCGGGAACAAGCATTACGACTGGATGTACGAGTCGGAGCCGGAGCCGTTCATGCACCGCCGGCGCATCTATCACGCGCGCGGCAAGGTCCTCGGCGGCTCGAGCTCGATCAACGGGATGATCTTCCAGCGCGGCAACCCGCTCGACTACGAGCGCTGGAACCTGGCCGACTGGGACTACGCGCACTGCCTTCCGTACTTCAAGCGCATGGAGACGTGCCTCGCGGGAGCGGACGAGTTCCGCGGGGGAGACGGCCCGCTCGTGCTCGAGCGCGGCCCGGCGTCGTCGCCCCTCTTCGACGCTTTCTTCGAGGCCGTGCAGCAGGCGGGCTACGAGCTCACCGACGACGTCAACGGCAGGCGGCAGGAGGGCTTTGCGACGTTCGACCGCACCATCCACCAGGGCCGCCGCTACAGCGCCGCGCGCGCGTACCTCCATCCGGTGCTGAACCGCCGGAACCTCGAGGTTCGCTGCCGCGCATTCGTCGACCGGATCCTCTTCGACGGAGCTCGCGCGATCGGCGTGCAGCTGGGGGCGCAGGTCGTGCGGGCGAACGAGGTGATCCTCTGTGGCGGCGCGATCAACTCGCCGCAGCTGCTCCAGCTTTCCGGCGTCGGCAATGCGAATGAGCTCTCCGCGCTGGGAGTCGAGGTCGTGCACGACCTGCCGGGCGTGGGGGAGAACCTCCAGGATCACCTCGAGGTGTACGTCCAGTACGCGTCCACCCAGCCCGTCTCGGTGCAGCCCGCGCTGAAGAAGTGGAAGCGTCCGTTCATCGGCGCACAGTGGCTTCTCTTCCGCAGCGGTCCCGGAGCGACGAACCACTTCGAGGCCGGGGGGTTCGTGCGCTCGAACGACGACGTCGAGTATCCGAACCTCATGTTCCACTTCCTGCCGCTTGCGATCCGCTACGACGGCAGCGCGCCGGCGTCCGCCCATGGCTACCAGGTACACGTCGGGCCGATGTACTCGGACGCCCGCGGCTCGGTGAAGATTCGATCCGCGGATCCTCGTGTGCATCCGGCACTCCGCTTCAACTACCTGTCGACGGCCCAGGACCGCCGCGAGTGGGTCGAGGCGATCCACACCGCGCGCCGGATCCTGAACGAGCCCGCGTTCGACACGTACAACGGCGGCGAGACCTCGCCGGGCCCGTCGGTGGAGACCGACGAGGAGATCCTCGACTGGGTCGCCCGCGACGGCGAGACGGCCCTGCACCCGTCGTGCACGTGCCGTATGGGAACGGACGAGCTGTCGGTCGTCGAACCGGCGACGATGCGGGTTCGGGGCCTCGACGGCTTGCGCGTCGTCGACGCGTCCGTCTTTCCGTTCGTCCCGAACGGGAACATCTATGCGCCGGTGATGATGGTTGCCGAGAAGGCGGCCGACGTCATCGCCGGCAACACGCCGCTCGAGCCTGAGGACGTCGAGTTCTATCGCCGTGTTGAACCAGCAGCGAGTCGATGAGGTGCTCGAGGCGCTCGGCGCGCGCACGCCGGCGCCGGCGAGCGGTGCGGCGACCGCGCTGACCGGTGCGCTGGCCGCGGCTCTGACCGAGCTGGCCGCCCGGGTTGCGGGTGACGAGGATGCGGTCGTGCGCGCGCGCGCGGCGTCGCGGCGGCTCGTCGAGCTCGCCGACGAGGACTCCGAGGCCTACACCGCGTTCATGGTCGAGCGCAGCGACGAGGCGCGCGCACGGATCATCGCCGTTCCGGAGGCGATCGCCGCGCGGGCGGACGAGGTCGCCGAGCTGGCGGAGCGCGTGCGGGCTCAGCTTCGCTCGAGCGTCGCGGCCGACGCCGAAGCGGCAGTCGACCTGGCACGGACGGCAGCGCGCGTCGCGCGCCGGTTGGCGGAGCTCAACGCATAGAGAGAACGCAGTATCTCCGCGGGCGTCCCGGCCGTTCTCTCCACGATGCGCAAACACGCCCACCTCATCCGGAAATGGGCCAAGCGCCCCGGCGAGGCGTTCGTCGCCCAGCTGCGCCTGCGGGCGATGCCGTCCGCCAACGCGGCGCTCTCGGCTCGGCTTCGCTCGTCAGCCTGACGTCGGGCTCTCGCCTGCCTTCCGTGCGGCCTTCTTGTCCTCGCGCGCCTGCTTGCGCGCGTCCCGCATCTCCTGCGACTTGACCTTGGCGTCGCTGTAGGCTCCGCCGACGAGCTGCTTGCCGCCCGTCCAGCCGAAGACGTAGACGACGAGCACGATCGCGAAGAGGACGTTCCATGCGCTCGTGATGAGCTGTTGGGCCGTGGAATAGTTCACGGCCGTCGTATGAGCGACATCGCAGCACGTCTTCAGGGCGAGCGCGTTCGTCGCCTGCGTGACGCCGATCGAACCTGGGGTGAAGGACGCGACGTTCGCGAGGGAGCCGGAGCCCACGACCCACATGATCGAGTTGAACGTGACCGGGATCGCGAACGCGGCGAGGAAGACGCCGACCACGGCCAGCTTGCACAGGTAACCGGCGAACGACGGCAAGAACACACGCGTGAGGTACCGGCGCGGCTGGGCGAGGATCACGCCGCCCTGCTTGGCCTGCAGCCAGAGCTTCTTGACCTGCCGCCAG
>DASSGL010000317.1:0-4776 GCA_035693525.1 Gaiellaceae bacterium
CGCTGCCTGCCCGAGGATCACCGACGTGACGGCGAGGTACATGGGGTTTCGGACATAGCGATAGAGGCCGCCGACGACGAGCCTCTCCGTCGGCGCCGCGGGTGCGGGCGTGCCGATTCCTTCGACGGCGAATCGCGCGAACGCCTCGAGGACGACGGCGATTCCCACCCCGACCAGGAGCCAACCGAGGGCTTCGAGCCACGCCGGAGGGCCGGCCGACCGCCACCCTGTCAGGAGCCACGGCACGAGACCGGCAACGACGCCCGGCGCGAGGAAGAGAAAGATCAGCGTGCCGACCGAGGCCCGGAGGCGCTTCATGCGCCCATCTTGCTCGCCGGCACGCCGATCTCGGCAGCAGTCAGGCTGCTGCCGGCGCCTTGTCCAGGAAGCCGACGACGCTTCCGATCCGCCCGTCGTCCTGCGTCACGGCGACGTCGAACCCGATCGCGACCGACTCGCCGCCGCCCGCGGGCACGAGCTCCCACCAGAAGCGCATCACGTTGTGGTGGGCGTCGACATCGCGGTCGACGAGTCGAAACACGTGACCCGGAACCTGCTGCTGCACCGCTTCGATCAGGCTCGAGATCCGGTCGCGGCCCGCGACCGTGGCCAGTGGGTCGACGTACTCTCCGTCCTCCGCCCAGATCTCGGCGACCGCTGCTTCGCGAGTGTCGGGATCGGTCTCGTTCCACGTGTCGAGATATCGCTCGACGAGCTGCACCGCCTCCATGGCGTGCTCCTTTCGCTGCGTTGACCCGGCGACGATGCCCGCCAAGCCGTCGTGCGTCCATGACCTCAGAGGTAATGAACTGTGTGCCTCATCGGGTCTACGATCGCGTCGATGAACGTCGCGGCGAGTCGTCCGCCGGTCGGCGCGATGCTTCGCGAATGGCGTCGGCGTCGCCGCCTCAGCCAGCTCGAGCTCGCGCTCGAGTCGGGCGTGTCGTCGCGCCATCTCAGCTTCGTCGAGACCGGCCGCTCGCGCCCGAGCGCCGAGATGGTGCTTCACCTCGCCGAGCGGCTCGAGGTGCCGCTGCGCGACCAGAACGATCTGCTCCTCGCCGCCGGCTACGCGCCTGCGTACGCGCAACACGACCTCGACGCTCCCGAGATGGGGCCGGTCCGAGACGCGATCGACCAGGTGCTGCGCGCGCACGAGCCCTACCCCGCGCTCGTTCTCGACCGTCATTGGGGCCTCGTCTCCGCCAATCGTGCTGTCGAGGTGTTTCTCGACGGCGTCGCCGAGCATCTCCTCGAGCCGCCGGTCAACGTCCTCCGCGTCAGCCTGCACCCGGAGGGGCTGGCGCCGCGAATCCTCAACCTCCACGAGTGGCGCACGCACCTGCTCGAGCGGCTCGACCGCGACGTGATCGCAACGGGCGATCCGGCCCTCGCCGTACTCCGCGACGAGCTCGCGACCTACCCTGCGGGAACGCCGGGCGCCGATCTCGATCCCGCCTTCGCCGCGATCGCAATACCGCTGCGGCTCCGGCACGGCAGCGGCGAGCTCGCCTTCATCAGCACGAAGACGAGCTTCGGCACGGCCGTCGACGTCACCGCCGCGGAGCTCTCGATCGAGTCGTTCTTCCCGGTGGACGCGGCGACCGCAGAGCTCATGCGCCGTGGTGCGTGAGCGTCCACGTGTACCGGGTGAGCGTCTCGGCAGGCGCCAGTCCGCCCGGCCTGAGGCCGCCCCGAACGAGAAGGACAGGTGGTTTGGCTCGGCGCACGAGGTCCGACCTGGTCGCGCCGAGGCCGCGGGTGGCCCAGTCGTCCGGCAGGCCGAGAACGACCGCGCGGCAGCCCTCGACGGCATCGGCGACAGCTGAAGGCCCGGTCGCCACGAGCGACGGCGTAGTCTCGATCGCGGCGACCTGCTGGACGAGCAACGCGACGCTCGCGAGCAGGCGGCTCGCGTCACGGCGCTCATCGCCCGCGTCTGCGGCGGCGCCGATCAGCTCGAGCGGGCGGCCTTCGGCCGCTGCGATCCAGGCGCCGACCTCCGCAGCGGCCCACTCGTGCTCGGCGCCGCCGAACGGGACTGCGACGGGCGCGCCGGGATCGAGCGCAGGCGTCCCGTTCTCGTTCGCAAGGACGGCAACGTCGCACGGAGCGTCGGCCAGGACGCGTGAGAGCCACAGACGCAAGGTGCCGTCGTCGAGCAGACCGTCAGGCACGTGGAGGAGCAGCAGGCTCACGTCAGGGCTGCGCGCCAGCCGGATCACGTCTTCGGCCGGGTCCTTCGACGTGAAGGCGACGGCTCGTGCGGCCAGCCCGCGATCGGCGAGCGCGGCGCGGCGCTCGTTCGCACTCTGCGCCGCATGCGCAAGCGAGGCGGCGTCGTCGACGAGGCACACGACGACGAGCTCGTGACGCGGACGACGCGCGAGCGGCTCGGCGAGCTCGACCAGTGCGCCGAGCTGGTCGGCCGCGAACGCGACGACGACGAGCGACCGGCTCTGGGCTGCCGCACCGGAGACCATGCTCGGAGCATCGAGCGAGGGATCGTGTCGAAGGATCGCCGCCTCCATCTCTCGTAGCGTGCTCCCGGGCTCGATGCCGAGCTCGTCGACGAGCGTCGAGCGCGCGTCGCGATAGACGGCCAGTGCCTCTGACTGCCGGCTCGAGCGGTAGAGCGCGAGCATGAGCTGGGCGCGAAGCCGCTCGCGCAGCGGGTGCTCGGCCACGAGGGCCTCGAGGTCGCTGACGAGCTCGCCGTGACGGCCGAGCGCGAGGTCCGCCTCGATTCGCTCTTCGAGCGCACCGAGTCGGAGCTCTTCGAGGCGTGCCGCCTCGACGCGCGCGAGCTCTGCCTGCACGACGTCCGCGAGGGCCGGGCCACGCCACAGCGCGAGGGCCTCGCGGAGCGTCAGCGACGCGCCCTCGGAGTCGCCCTCGGCAAGCGAGCGCCGGCCTTCCTGGACCAGGCGCTCGAACCTGTGGAGGTCGAGCTCGTCGGGCTCGATCCGAAGTGCGTAACCCGGCGGGCGGCTGAGGATCCTGTCCTCCGGGAGGAGCTTCCGCAGATGCGAGAGGTACGTCTGGATCACATTCACGGCGCTCTCGGGCGGGTCGGCGCCCCACAGCTCGTCGATGAGCCGGTCGCGCGGAACGACGGCGCCGCCGCGCATCACGAGGAGCGCGAAGAGCGCCCGCTGACGTGGACCGCCCAGCCCGACCGTGGTTCCGTCGCGCAGCACCTCGAGCGGACCGAGGATGCGGATCTCCATCGTCAAGCGGGCTTCAAGCCTATCTCAAGGGCGTTCGTCGATCCTCATCTCAGTCAGCAGTTTCAGCGAGGAAGGAGACGACGATGATCGACTCGATTCGCAAGCGGTTGGTGGCAGCGGTCGCCGCTGCGGTCGCCCTTGGCGCAGTGGGCTCGGGCGCAGCCGCGACGCAGGACTACACGCCGTTCGTGACCGACTTCCCGAGCCCCGCTTCCACGACCTTCATCCCGGGCGTGACGGACTTCGGCCTCTCTCCGCGGCCGAGCGGCGGGTCGTTCGTGATCGGAGCAACCGCTCCGGCAAAGCCCGTCGGGGACAGCGGCCTCGACTGGGGCGACGTGAGCGCGGGAGCCGGGATGGGCATCGCGTTCACGGTGGTGATCGCAGCCGGTGCGCTCGTCATCGCGCGGCGACGGGGCTCCCTCGGGCCGGCCCGGGCGAGCTAGCCGCGTCAAGCGGAAGAGCGGGTGAGGCCCCGAGGCCCCACCCGCTCCACCTCTGCGCGGTTGCGCCGAGGCGACCGGAGTCGGATAGTGGAGGAGAGCCTCATGGCCGCGAGTACCGTTCTCTCGCCCGGGAGCAGATTCACCCGCTACACGACCGAAGCAGTGGTCGGGCGCGGAGGGATGAGCGTCGTCTACGCCGCCCGCGACCGCGAGCTGGATCGGTCCGTGGCGCTCAAGGTGATGGCGCTGTCCGGCCGCGACGATCGACGGTACCGCGAGCGCTTCCTGCGTGAGTCGCGTCTCGCCGCGTCGATCGACCACCCCAACGTGATCCCGATCTACGACGCGGGCGAAGCGGACGGATGCCTGTACATCGCGATGCGTCTCGTCCACGGCACCGACCTGCGCCTCCTGCTCCGCCGAGAGGGCGCGCTCGACCGCGCGCGGGCCGTAGCGATCGTCGCGCAAGCGGCGAGCGCAATCGACGCGGCGCACGCGCGCGGATTGCTGCACCGCGACGTCAAGCCGGCCAACATTCTGCTCGCCTCGGACGAGGGCACCGCCGAGCACGTCTATCTGTCGGACTTCGGCGTCGCCGTCCCCGGAGGCGAGAGCCCGCTGGAGACGGGGTTCCACGGCACCGCCGAGTACGCGGCTCCCGAGCAGATCCAGGGACATCCCGAGCCGCGCAGCGACGTCTACTCGCTCGCCTGCGTGCTCTTCGAGTGCCTGAGCGGCGAGCCGCCGTTCGGGCGTGGACGCTTGTTCGAGACGCTCTGGCGTCATCTGAACGACGAGCCGCCGGCGTTGTCTGCTCGACTCTCAGGCTCCCCTCCGGCCCTCGATCAGGTGTTCGCCGCCGCGCTCGCCAAGGATCCGAGCCGACGGCCGGCGACCTGCACCGACTTCGTGGCGGACGTCCGTGGGGCGCTCGGGCTCGATCGCCCTCGCACCCGCTCGCGCGTGATCGCGGCGATCGCACTCACGGCGATTGCGGCCGCGCTCGTACTCGCTCTCGTACTGCCCGATCAGCTCGGATCGCACGGGGGCAGCCCGACCGCGAACGCCGGTGGCACGATCTTCACGCTCGCAGGCACGGG
>DASSGL010000318.1:0-3695 GCA_035693525.1 Gaiellaceae bacterium
GCAGTCGTCTTCCTCTGCTCGCCCGCGGCGTCGCTCATCACGGGTGTCACCCTCCCGATCGACGGCGGCTGGACGGCACGCTAGGGACCACAGGGCCGTACGGAAAAAGGGAACCGGAGATCGGCGGCCGACTTGGTTGCCTCCACCAGCTCGGCATTCCGGAGGTCGTTCTCGTCGACGTGCCAGACCGCCTCCTCCTCGGTCCGGCCGGCGGCCCGCGCACGTTCGAGCAGGCGTTCACGCAAGAGGAAGCGGGGCGCGTCGACATACCACGTCTCGTCGAGCAGCGGACGGACCTCCGCCCATCGCGGACGGTCGAGCAGCAGATAATTGCCTTCGCAGACGACGAGTCGCGTCTTGACCGTGATCGCGATCGCGCCCGGCACGGTCGCCTCGATCGCGCGGTTGAATCCGGGCCAAAGGATCGTGGAGTCGAGCTCGTGCCGGGCGCGCTCGAGGAGACGCGCGAAGCCATCCACGTCGAACGTCTCGGGCGCGCCTTTCACCTTCCGGAGCCCGAGCTCGTCGAGCTGCTCGTTCGGCAGATGGAAGCCGTCCAACGGCGCGACGGCGGCGAACTCCGACCCTCGTCGCGCGTTTGCCGAGTCCTCGATCGCAGCCGCGACGGTCGACTTGCCGGCGCCGGGCGGCCCGACGATCCCGAGCAGGTAGCGGCCCGGCGCGCGATCGACGGACTCGAGCAGCTGCTGGACGACAGCGTCGTCGGGCGGGGCACCCATCACGCGCGGCTCGCCGCGGCAGACAATGTCGAACTGCTCTCAGCCGAGAAGCGACCTTGAGGCCGGTAGATCATCCCTCGTCCTTGCCGAGCACTCGTTCGAGCTCGCCGGGCGTCGCCCCGGTCATGATCGCGACCGCCTCCGACATCGAATGCGTCTGAGGCGTCACGACGGCGACCCGCTTCCCCAGGCGCATTATCTGGATCCGGTCTGCGAGCTCGAAGACATGCGGCATGTCGTGACTGATTAGGATCACCGGGAGGCCGCGCTCCCTCACGCGAAGAATCAGGTCGAGAACCTGCCGTGTCTCCTTCACTCCGAGCGCGGCGGTCGGCTCGTCCATGATCACGAGCCGGCGACCCCACGCGGAGGCCCTCGCGACCGCAACGCCCTGCCGCTGACCGCCGGAGAGGTTTTCGACCGCCTGGCCGACCGACGGGATGCCGATCCTGAGCTCGGAGAAGTGGCGCGACGCCTCGCGCCGCATCATGCGCTTGTCGAGCGTGCGGAAAAGACGACCTATAGAGCCGCGGTACTGCAGCTCACGACCGAGAAAGATGTTCTCGGCGATGTCGAGCGAAGGGGCGACCGCGAGATCCTGATAGACCGTCTCGATCCCGACTCGCCGCGCGTCGAGCGGCGAGCGGAAACGGACGTGCTCGCCGTCCAGGAGAATCTCCCCGTCGTCGGGCTGAATCGCTCCGGACAGTGTCTTGATCAGCGTGGACTTTCCCGCTCCGTTGTCGCCAATGATCGCCGTGATCTCCCCCGGGTTCAGGTCGAAGTCTGCGCCGTTCAGCGCGACGACGTGGCCGAAGCGCTTGACGATTCCGCGCGCTTGGAGAATGGGCGTGGGCGTGCTCACCGCTGCCTCCGGTGTGCCAGCTGGTCGACGGAGACGGCGAGGATGACGAGGATCCCGGTGACCAGGTACTGGTAGATGACCTGGACGCCGATCAGGGTGAGGCCGTTCCGGAACACGCCGACGATCGTCGCGCCGATGAGCGTCCCGATAACCGTCCCTCGGCCGCCGAACAGGCTCGTTCCGCCGAGTACGACGGCCGTGATGCTGTCCAGGTTCTCGGTCGTCTGGCCGGCGTTCGGGTCGCCGAGCTCCGTGCGGGCCACCAGCAGCATCGCGGCGATCCCATACGTGAGACCTGCAATCGTGTAGACGCCGAACAGGACCCGCTGGGTGTTGATCCCGGTGAGCCTGGCAGCCTCGCGGTTGTCACCGACTGCGTAGACGTGTCGACCCCAGGCCGTCTGGCTGAGCCCGTACCACGCGATCGCGTATAGCACGAGCATGAGCACGACGCCATAGGTGAAGTCGGCCCCCGCGATGGTGAACGTCCGCCCGAAAAACAGGAGCGCGCTTGGCAGCGGCGAGAACGTCAAGTCGTTCGAGACGATATGGGTCAAGGCGAAGGCGATGTTCAGCGTGCCGAGTGTGACGATGAACGCCGGCAATCGCACGATCGTCACGAGTCCGCCGTTCAGCATCCCGAACCCGACGCACGTGAGAATGCCGAGAAGGAGCGCAGGGATCGCGGGCACACCGTTGGCGACCGCGAGCTTCGTCATCACGATCTGGCCGAAGGCCATCACCGTTCCGACGGAAAGATCGATTCCGGCGGTTAGGATCACGAGCGTCTGACCGATTGCGAGCACGCCGACGACCATGACCTGCTGGAGCACGAGCGAGAGGTTCTGTGCCTGCAGGAAGCGGTCGGTCTTCAGGGAGAAGAACGCCATCGTGAGGATCAGCGCGACCAGAGGACCGACGGCCGGCGCCGAGAGAGCGCGGACGAGGAGCTGAGGCACAATCGTCCACATGCTCCGCTTCGCTGGAATCGTCTCGGTCGTCACCGTCGGTCGATCGCGTTCGAGCCGATCCTACGGGCGGCAGTCACGCCACGACCGGGGCGCCGGAGGTGACGCCCCGTTCGCGGTTCGTCGCGTCGCCGGGACCTAGCCCCAGCAGTTGGCGAGGCCGTAGGCCAGGCTCTTCGAAGGAACGCCCGACACAGGCGTCTTGGCGATCAGGTTCACGCCTGTATCCGTATAACCGGACACTTTCTTGCCGGTCTTTGCGTACTTGACCACCGCCGCGACGCCGAGCGACGCCATCTTCAGCGGGTACTGCTGCGAGGTTGCGTCGATGATCCCGGCGCCGACGTTGCGGACGCCCTGGCAGCCTCCGTCGACCGAGACGATCGTCGTTCCGTCCTGCGTCTTGCCGGCGTTCTTCAACGCCGTCCACGCTCCCGCTGCGCTCGGCTCGTTGATCGTGTAGACGACATCGATGTTCGGGTTCTTCTGCAGGCAGTTCTCCATCGCCGTCTGCGACGGGGCCGTCTGACCCTCGCCGTTCGCGACGCAGACGATCTGGCTGTCGCTGCCCTTGATGCCGAACCCGGACAAGAAGCCGTTGTGCCGCAAGGCACCGACCGAGGACCCCGCGTGCTCGTCGAGCATGGCGATCGTCACCGTCTTGCCCGCCGTGGCCGCACGCGCATACTTCCCGATCAGTACGCCGGCATTGAAGTTGTTCGTGGCGAAGAGCGCGTTCGTGGCGCTCTTCGGAACCGTCGGCGTGTCGAGCGCGATCACGAGTACGCCGGCCTTCCGCGCCTTCGCGATCGCAGGGTTCTCCGCCTTCCCGTCGGCGACGGTGATCAGGATGCCCTTCACGCCGGCGGTCGTCATGTTCTCAATCGCGGCAATCTGGCTCGCATTGTCGGAGCTGTTCTTGCCCGCGGCGTACTCCAGCTGGGCGCCGAGCTTCTTCGCCTGAGCAGTCGCCCCCTGCTTCATCTTTACGAAGAACGGATTCGTCACGTCCTTCGTGATCAGCCCAACCTTGATCGTCGCGCTCTTTCCCGACGTCTTGGCGGACGCAATGCTCGCGGCCGTCGCGCTCGCGCCCAGGACGACCAGGGTGGCCGCGGCGAG
>DASSGL010000319.1:0-4065 GCA_035693525.1 Gaiellaceae bacterium
CTTCTCTGGTACGCGGTCTTCGCGCCGGTCGTGCGGCCGGCAGCACGACGGCTCGCCGCGTGCCTCGCGGTCTCGCCGGCGGCGGCCGAGTACGCGCGCCGCGGCACCGGCCGCGCGAGCGAGGTGGTTCCCAACGGGATCGACCACGAGGAGCTCGCGCGACTCCCCGCCGCGCGCGAAGGCGGGCGCATCCTCTTCGTCGGGCGCGACGAGCCGCGGAAGGGCCTCGACGTCCTCCGGCGGGCCCATGCCTTGCTCGAAGCGGACGCGGAGCTCGCGGTCGTAGGCCCCGATGGGCCCGTGCCGCACGAGCGCCTGCTCGAGGAGCTCTCGCGCGCCGACGTCCTCGCGGCGCCCTCGCTGCGCGGCGAGAGCTTCGGGCTCGTCCTCGCCGAGGCGATGGCGGCCGGCGTGCCGGTCGTCGCAAGCGACATCGCCGGTTTCCGCGTCGTCCTGCGCGCGGGCGGGGTGCTCGTGCCCCCGGGCGACCCCACTGCGCTTGCAGGGGCGCTCGATCGTCTCCTCGCGGACGAGTCGGAGCGCCGCAGGCTCGGTGAGGAAGGGCGGCGCGAGGCCGCGCAGTACGCGTGGCCCCGCGTCGCCGAGCGGGTGCTGGCGGTCTACGAGCGGTGCCTGGCTACGCCGGGCTAGGGCGGGAGCCCGGCACGTCTGGGCCGCTTACGCGGCCCAGACCAGCTCGTCGCCGAGCTCGAGCTGAAGCCGGTGAAGCGCCTCCGACTCGAGCTGGCGCACGCGCTCGCGCGTGAGGCCGAGCTCCTTGCCGATCGTCTCGAGCGACGCAGACTCGCCGCCGAAGCCGAAGCGAAGCTCGATGATCCGGCGCTGCCGCTCGGGCAGGTCGGCCACCGCGCGCTGGATGCGCTGGCGCCGCACCGCGTCGACGGCCTCCTCGGCCGGGTCGGCGGACGTCTCGTCGGCGAACAGGTCGCCGAGCTCCGAGTCGCCCTCGGAGCCGAGGCCCTGGTTGAGCGAGATCGAGTCGACTGCGTCGAGGGCCTCGACGACGTGCTCGCGCTTGAGGCGCGTGGCCTCGGCCAGCTCGTCGATCGTCGCCTCGCGGCCGAGCTTTGCCTGCAGTTCAGCCGAGGCGCGGTTCAGCTTGATCCGCCGCTCCTGGACGTGCACCGGAATGCGGATCGTCTTCGACTGGTTCGCGACCGCGCGCTGGCAGGCCTGGCGGATCCACCAGGTCGCGTAGGTCGAGAACTTGTAGCCCTTGCGCCAGTCGAACTTCTCCGCGGCGCGGTTCAGGCCGATGACGCCCTCCTGGATCAGGTCGAGCAGGGGCACGTCGTGACCCTGGTAGCGCTTGGCGATCGAGACGACGAGGCGCAGGTTCGAGTTGATCATCCGCTCCTTCGCGGCGGCGTCGCCCCGCTCGATCCGCTTCGCGAGGTAGACCTCGTCGGCGGCCGTCAGCAGCTTGTGCCGGCCGGCGGCGTCCATGAAGAGCTGCAGCGGGTCGAGCGTGCCGCCGGTCGAGGCGGTCAGCGAGTCCTTCAGGGGGAGGGCCTCCGCGCGCACGATGACGTCGCGCTCCTCGAGCGCGGTGCGCAGCGCCGCCACGTCGTCCTCCGAGAGCTCGTGCTCGTCGGCAAACGCCTCGAGCTCCTTCTCCTCGACGTAGCCGCGGTCGGCGGCCTCCTCGACAAGACGCTCAGCAGGCGTCAGGTCATGCAGGTGAATCGTGTCGTTCAGTGGTATCCCTTTCTCTGTCGGTGTGGGGCCGCTGGGCGGCAGCCTCCATCGGCGTCCCAAGCGCGGGGAATACCCGCGATCTCTGGTCGGCCGTCTCTGAGTTATAGAACGGCGTGCCGCGGAAGTCCATTCCCAAACATCGCAAATTTGCGATTTTCTTACATCCGTAATCCCTGCTCTCAGCCGCTTTTCAGGTCTTCCGCGGCCCGGGTAGACTGCCAGCGCGCGCCGACGTAGCTCAGCTGGTAGAGCACTTCACTCGTAATGAAGGGGTCCGCGGTTCGAATCCGCGCGTCGGCTCCTCGAGAAGGCCGGCTTTTGCAGGGCTTTTTTGCGGCTTAGGGGGCTGCAGGGCGGCGGGGGCGCCGAGGGCGGGCCTTCCGCACGGCGCCGTCGTGCGCGATCGCCTCCGCCGTGAGCGCCTGATCGAGGTCGAACGACTCGGGTGGCCCTGCGGCGACGACCGGAGCGGTGCAGAACGGGCAGACCTGCCACGCCGGCTCGAGCGGCGCCGAGCAGCTCGCGCACGGCTGCTTCAACTGGGTCGTACAGACGGGGCAGACGAGGTACGCAGCCTCGACCTCGGCCCGGCAGACCGGGCACCGCGGCGAGCTCTCGAAGAGCCGCGACTCGAGCGCCGCGATCTCGACGCGACGGGCATGGGCGTCCTCGAGCGTCTCGGGCGGACGGAAAAGGAGGTAGACGAGTGGCCCGAGGAAGGGCACGAGCCCGAGCAGCGTCGCCGTGAACACCAGCAGGCCGTCGTCGACCCGCCGGCGGGCGTCACGGTGCACCCAGAAGGCAAGTCCGAGCCAGAGGAGCGCGACGAAGAAGAGTGTGACGGTGCGCGCGATGTGGAACGCCGTCGAGTGGAACAGGTCGTGCACCGACGAGAAGGCCGAGAAGAGAATGGAGGCGAGCCCCGTCACGCGCCCGTTTGCTTGCCCGGACTGCACTGCCGGAAACCCCGGTACCCTCCGCGCCTCCCATGCGGCGCCTCACCTGTCGAGTCCTCGGCCACAAGCTCCCCCGTCGGCGGAGGCCGTTCTTCCTCACGGAACGCTACCAACGGTGTGAACGCTGCGGCGAGCGCGTGCACCTGCGAGGGCGTTGAGTGGTGACTTGCGTCTACGGCGCGTACGACGACGGCGAGCTCGTGGCGACGGGGCGCTTGACGCTGGAACGACTCCCGGGCGTGGGCGACGAGGTGCAGCTGAACGGCCGCCCGCATGTCGTTCGGAGCGTCGAGTTCCGCAACGGCGAGCACGTGCTCGAGCTCGACCAGCGGTAGTTACACGCCCCTAACGGACCGCCCGCTACGGTGCGCGCCGATGCGCCGGGGGGTCGGAGCAGCGTTCCTCGTCGCGGGTGCACTTGCGCTCGTGTCGATCTGGGCCGCGCCTGCGGGCGCCTCGCCCGGCGCGCGTTACGGCATCCAGGACGACGCCTGGCTCATCTACGGCCCCGGCACGCTCGAGGAGCGGGTGACGACGCTCGAAGGTCTCGGCGTCGGCATCGTCCGCTTCACGCTGCGCTGGGACGCGATCGCGCCGCGGAAGCCGGCTGCGCAGCGGAACCCGCAGGACCCTGCCTATCGCTGGGGTGCCTACGGCGACGTCCTCGACGAGCTGCACGCGCAACGGATCCCCGTGCTCGTGACGCTCTGGGGCTCGCCCCGCTGGGCGAACGGCGGCGGCTCGGCAAACCGGCTGCCGCGTGTCGGCCTGGGGAGCTTCGCGACCGCAGCGGCGCGCCGATTCCCATGGGTCCGCCTGTGGACCGTATGGAACGAGCCCAACAGCCGCACGTTCGCGGTTCCGGTCTCGCCCCGTCTTTACGTGCAGCGCGCGCTGAATCCCGTGTACGCGTCGCTTAAGGCGATGTCGCGCGCGAACCAGATCGCAGGCGGCGTCACGTCCCCACGCAGCACGCCCAGCGGCATGTCGCCGCGCGCGTTCATGGAAGGCATGCGCGCCGCGCACGCGCGGCTCGACGCCTACGCCCAGAATCCCTATCCCGTCGGTCGCGGTGAGACGCCGTTTCGAGGGACGTGCGAAGCGTGCTTCACGATGGCGAGCCTTCCGGAGATCCGTCGCGAGGTCACGCGCAACTTCGGCGCCAAGCCGCTCTGGCTGACCGAGTACGGCTACCAGACGAACCCGCCCGATCGCATTCTCGGCGTCTCGCAGGCCAAGCAGGCGAGCTACATCGGCGAGGCCGCGCTCCGCGTGTGGGAGGAGCCCGGCGTCACGATCCTCATCCAGTTCCTGATCCGCGACGAGCCCGGCATCGGCGGCTGGCAGAGCGGCCTCTTCACCGTCGGCGGCACGGCGAAGCTCTCGTATC
>DASSGL010000320.1:0-3050 GCA_035693525.1 Gaiellaceae bacterium
CGCCGTCGACCGACGCGAAGGAGCCCTCGAACGCGAACGTGGTCCAGCGCAGCGGGGCGTTGAAGAGCGCCCCCTCCCGGACGATGCCCGCCTCTCGCCAGTCCCCGGAGTGGGGGACGAGCGCGTACGCGAACTCGTGCCGTCCCATGTCGGCCTCGGGATCCGGGCTTTTCGGCGAACGGAGAAGCGACACGCGTAGCTCGCTGCCGTAGCAGCTGTAGCCGTACTTCGAATCGGTCAGGACCGCAGCCCCGAAACCGTGCTCGGAGAGGTCGGCGAAACGGTGACCGGGGACCTCGTACCGCGCGCTGTCGAACGAGGTCGAGTAGTGCGTCGGCCGCTCGGCATACCCGAAGGGCATCTCATACGTCGCGTTCGGCGAGCGCACCGCGAGCGGGAAGCCGACCTTCAGCAGCGTGTGCGACTCGTGCCAGTCGACGGTCGTGTGGAACTCGACCCGCCTGGAAGAGGCATCGAGCCGCACGATCTGCCGCATACGGCTCGCCGCGCCGAGCGGCCGCTCGAACGCGATCTCGGCGCGGAGCGGCGTCTCGGTCAGGACCTCGTACGACTCGGCCGGCACCGCGTCGCGGCGCGTATTGAGCGTGTACGGATCGATGTCCCACGCATCGAACGCGACCGGGTCGTCGTCGTAGAGCTCGAGGCGGTTCCCCGGCGCGGCGAGCGTCTCGCGTCCGCTCGACTTATGGAAGACGCTCTCGACGGAGCCGTCGGGCGAGAGCGTGACACGGAGATGTGCGTTCTCGAGCGTGAGCCCGTCGACGTGCACCTCGTCGTCGGGCTCGACGACCACGCCCGCGCCGTACGGCGGCGCCTCGACGACCGAGTCGGCGACGATCTCGCGCCGCGCGTAGCCGGTCGTGTTGACGGGCGTCGGTCCGTCGCCGAGGAGGGCGGTGCCGGCCGCCTCGAGCTCCGCGAAGTCGCGGGCAGCGTCCTCGTAGACGAGCCGGATCGACGAGCCCGGGAGGATGTCGTGGAACTGCTGCAGCAGCAGGAGCTTCCAGAGGCGGTCGAGCTCGGCTCGGGGATAGTCGCCGTCGCGCACGACCGAGAGGAACTCGGCGTCGTGCAGCAGCTGCTCGCAGCGGCGGTTGCCGCGCTTCACGAACGCCTGCGACGTGTAGGTGCCGCGGTGGTACTCGAGGTAGAGCTCCCCGACGACGACGGGCCGCTCGGCCGGCTCGGCCTCGAGCGCCTCGAAGAGGTCGATCGGCGATCCCAGCCGCGTCCTCGGGAGACCCTGAAGGTCGCGCGCGCGCGCGAGCGTCTCGAGCATCTCTCGCGTCGGGCCGCCGCCGCCGTCGCCGTGCCCGTAGACGAGCGCGCTCGTTCCCGACTGCTCGAGGTCCTTGTTCTCGCGCGCCGTCTTCAGCAGGTCTCCGACCGTCGCCATGCTGTTGTAGTCGTCGCCGGGCGGGAAGTGGGCGAGAACCTCGCTCCCGTCGATGCCCTGCCAGACGAACGTCGTGTGCTCGGGCCTCGTGAAGCGGTTCCACGAGAGCTTCTGCGTCAGGAAGCGCGTGATCCCCGCGCCGCGCATCAGCTGCGGGAGCTGGCCGTTGTAGCCGAACGCGTCGGGTGCCCAGAGCTCCTCGCAGCGCCGGCCGAGCTCACGCTCGAAGAACCGCTGGCCCACGAGCAGCTGGCGCACGAGCGCCTCGCCGGACGGGAGGTTGAGGTCGGGCTCGACCCAGCTGCCGCCGGCCGGGACGAACTGCCCCTCCGCAACCTTTGCGCGGATGCGCTCCCAGAGATCGGGATTGCGCTCCTTGATCCAGGCGTACTGCTGGGCCTGCGAGCAGGCGAAGCGGTACTCCGGATACTCGTCCATGTAGCGCACCGCGGTGCTGAACGTGCGCACCGTCTTGCGGTAGGTCTCGGCGAGCGGCCACAGCCACGCCGTGTCGATGTGTGCGTGCCCGACCGCGACGATCTCGTGTGCGTACGTGCCGTTTCGCTGGGCGTACAGCTCGGCGAGGATCGCGGTGCCGTCGCCGGGGTCGTCGGCGAGCTCCTCGAGCCGGCCTCGCAGCTCGCCTGCGAGCGCCGGATCGGTCGCCGGGTGCGCCTCGAGGGCACGCAGGACCTCGAAGTCGTGCGCGAGCTTCCATGCCGCCGGGTCGAAGCGGGCGACCTCGCACCGCGAGAGCTCGACCGGTGCATCGTCCGCCCCGAAGAGGCCGTTGCACGCGAGCTCGACCTCGAACGCGACCGCTCCCGGCTCAGCCTCGTCGGTGAGTGCGGCCTCGGAGTGGTGCCGGTTCAGGCCGACGATCACGCGGCCGTCCTGCCAGAGCGTCGCCTCACCGCCCGTGTACCAGAGCAGGTCGACGCGCGCGCCCCGCCATTCCTCGGGAATCGTCGCCAGGCCGCGGAACCAGTACGTCGCCCAGAGCGGCCCGAAGCGCTCGCCGAGGTGCGCCGGCCGGTACTCGAGCCGCCGCGCCTCGTCCCACGAGATCCGGTCGACCTGCTGCGAGACGAGGAGCTCGTCGACCTGCCGCACGTCGGCGTACACGCTCGCCCGGAGGCGCTCCGAGGTCTGCGCAAGGCGCCGCCGGGCGTAGTCCCGATGCGAGATCAAGTCTCAGCTACAAGCCGCACTGCCGTGGGCAGTATCCCCGAACGGGTGTTGCTCGGGGGTGCCGACGGAACAGGCGTCTGGCGCGTGTGCAACGTGCACGCCGACCTGACGATGCTGACGCGCTTAGCGCTTGCGCTTCCCCGGGCGCGAACTGTCGCGCTCGCCGCGTAGCCGGCCCGCGTCGGGTTCTTCTGCACGCCGCAGCGCGTCATACGCGGCGTCCCAGTATGGGTGCAGAGTTATCGCTCCCTCATTTCACCGAGTCCCTCCTGGCTCAACTGTTCAGCCGGACGCGGTTCGACAGCGCAGCACGTGCGTGCGGTTTCAGGATCGCCCGCAGCTCGTCCACGAGTTGCTGACGCTGAATTGCCAGATCATCCTCCAGGACCTCGGTCGTCTTGTCTCGGTCGGGGTACGTGCGAAGAGCCGTTGACACTTGCTC
>DASSGL010000321.1:0-6580 GCA_035693525.1 Gaiellaceae bacterium
CTCGTCCCGGTGCTCCCGCAGCCACGCGCATGCGCGGGCGAGATCTCCTGCCGTGGGAGCGACGACGAGACCCGTCTCGCGATCGCGCACGACGTCCAGCGGCCCGCCGGCGTCGGTCGCCGTGATCACCGGCTTCTGCGACAGGAACGCCTCGTACGGAACGAGGCCATAGTCCTCGTCGACGGGCGCGTAGTAGACCCCGAGGCAGCGGGCGTAGAGATCGGCGAGCTCCTCGTCGCTGATGCGGCCGGTAAAGGTCGCCCGCCCGTCGAGGCCTCGCTCGTGCGCGAGCTCTTCGAGCCGCGGGCGATCGGGACCGTCGCCGGCGATCACGATGCTGACGTCGGGCGCCTGCGCCGCCGCCTCGAGCAGCAGGTCGATTCGCTTCGCGCGGTCGAGCCGGTTGACGGAGAGGATGAAGTCCTCGTAGGCGGTGCAGCGGAAGTCGAGCTTCGCCGGAGGCGGTGCAAGCACCTCCGCGTCGAGTCCCGTCGAGTCGCGCAGCCGGCCGGCGACGATCGACGACGTCGTGAAGATCTTGCGCGCCTCCCCGAGCGCGACTCGGTCGAGCTCAAGCACCTTCCGGCGCAGCGCACGGTCCTCCACCGATTCGGAGAACTGCCCGAGCTCGGTTCGGTCGAGGTCCCATGCCTGGCGGAACTGGTGCAGGAGCCAGACGACCTTGCGCGGATGGCGCACGACGTACGAGGGGAACTTCGTCGCGACGACTGCGTCGATCGGGCGGCCGCTCGCCTCGTCGAGGTCGAGCAGCCGCCAGAGGAACGCCTGCGTCAGCACGCGCTCGCACGGGTACCACTTGTAGGGGATCGTCGCGAGCTCGGTCTCGTGCCCCGCCTCGCGCAAGGACTGCACGAGCCCGTCCGCGAAGATCTCTGTGCCGCCGCGCTCGAACGGCACCTGAGGCATGCACACGACGAGCCTCATCGCCGCTCGAGCTCGTCGACCCGCCGCGACAGCTCGTCGACGAGCCGGAGCAGTGCGTCGTTCACGATGCGCTGCTCGGCGAAGGCCGGCTCGACGTACCAGCGCATGAGCTTGCGGAGCACGCGCTTCGCCTGGAACGCCAGCCAACCCTTCGCGCCGGGCCGGCGCTCGAGCGGCTTGTCGGCGCTGACGGGCCAGAAGCGCTCCGCGAGCCCGCGCATGGCCGCCGGGTCGCGGGCGCCGCGGTCGATCGCCCGCTTCAGCTCCTCGTAGACCCGGTCGACGTCGGCATGCAGCTCCGCCTCCGGCATGCTGCAAGAGTCTAGTGCCGCGCTGTTACGAACCCGTTTGGGCGACCGCGACGAACTGGTAGGCGAAGAGGCCCGGGCGCAGGCGGCCGAGCGCGTACGCCGCACCGTCGAGCAGGTCGGAGTCCCCCGGGACCGGCACGGAGAAGTCGATCCGCTCGACGTGGTAGCCGGCCTCGGTCAGTGCCTCGCGCAGGGTCGCCCGCGTGAACAGGTGGGCGTGGGTCCGGTCCAGGATGCCGCGGTCCGTGTACCGCCAGCGGCCGCCGAGGAGCGAGAGCCGAATCGCCCAGTTGGCGACGTTCGGCGTCGAGAGGACGAGCCGGCCGCCCGGTTTCAGGAACGGGCGCAGCCGCGCGAGCGTGGCGACGGGGTCGCGGAGGTGCTCGACGACGTCTCCGCAGAGCACGACGTCGAACGAGCCCGGCTCGAGCGGGAGCTCCATCGTCTCGACGTCGCCGACGAGCACCTGCTCGCAGTACGTCTCCGCCCCTCGCGCGGCTCGGGGATCGAGCTCGAGGCCGACGACGATGTTCCTCTGCTCTGCGAGCGGCGCGGCGAGGTAGCCGCTCGAGCAGCCGACGTCGAGCACACGCTTGCCGGTACCGACGGCCGCGAGCAGCTTCGCGTGCGCACGATGCCGCCGTTCGTTGAGCGGGACGTAGCCGGTCACGAGGGCGAATGGTGCCTGGCCCCGCGCTGACGAGCGCCTCCGCAAAGGCGTATCGCGGTCGCCGGCGGATCGCTGGTGACTGTCACCGGGGTTGGCTCCGCCGGTGGAGGTTCGCCGTCGGCTTTCGCATGGTTGAGCCGGATCTGCGAAATCTCGTGACACTTTCGTGACGCATGACTGTCACCGCCTGACCCGGTCAGCCTGCCCTCGCCGCGTCGACGAGGAGCGCCACGAGCTCCTGGAAGGTCAGCGTCGGCGCCCAGCCGAGCCGCTCCCGCGCCTTCGACGCGTCGCCGACGAGATGGTGGAGCTCCGACGGCCCGCGCTTGAGCGACTCGTCGACCCGCACGTGCTCGCGCCAGTCGAGGCCTGCATGCGCGAACGCGAGCTCGACGAGCTCCCGCACGCTGTGCTGCTCCCCGCTCGCGATCACGTAGTCGTCCGGCTCGTTCTGCTGCACCACCAATCGCATTGCCTCGACGTAGTCGCAGGCATATCCCCAGTCCCGCTGTGCGTCGAGATCGCCGAGGACGAGCTCGCGCTCCTCGCCTCGCTCGATCCGGACCACCGCGTGCGCGACCTTGCTCGGGAGAAACGTCTCCGGTCGACGCGGCGACTCGTGGTTGTAGAGGATTCCCGAGCTCGCGTGCAGGCCGTAGCGGCGCCGGTACGCCCGCACCAGGAAGTGCGCGTAGGCCTTGGCCGCCCCGTACGGCGTCAGCGGCGCGAGCGGCGTCGCCTCCGTCTGCGGCACCTCGACGGGCTCGCCGAAGATCTCGCTCGACGACGCCTGGAAGAGGCGAATCTCGTCGTCGACCGCGCGAACTGCCTCGAGCAAGGCGGTGACCCCGATCGTCCCCGCCCCCGCAGTCTCGAGCGGATGCTCCCACGATCGCGGGACGAACGACGGCGACGCGAGGTTGTACACCTCTTGCGGACGGTGCTCGCGCAGCAGCCGAACGACGGCGTCGGCGTCGAGCAGGTCGACTTCGACGAGCTGTGCCTCTCCGATCTCCACCGACGCGTCGAGGACGACGCCGACGACGTCGTACCCTCGGGCGAGCAGCGATTCGACGAGATAGGAGCCGTCCTGGCCTGCCGCGCCCGTGACGAGCGCACGGCCGGCGCTCAATGCAGGCCCCGCACGTACGCCCACGCCTCGGTCAGCCCGTACGAGCGGATCGCGTAGATGACGAACGCATACGCGATGAGCCCGAGCACGGCCGCGGGGATCGGGGAGAACGCGAGCGAGAGGCCGCCGAAGGTGAGCGCGCTCGCGGCGCCGATCGCGAGCGCGAGACGGCCGAGCCCCACCGCTGCAACGGCGAACGCGCGCGGCGAGACCGCCGCCATCAGCCCGAGCGCGGCGGCGATTGCCGCGATTCCGATTCCGATCGCGATACCCGGCAGTCCCCAGGCGTCGCGCAGGACGAGCCCGATCGGGATGTCGAGCGCGAAGACCGCGATCGCGAGAGGGACGAGCCACTTGCGCCGACCGGCCACGAAGACGAGCGGGAACGTCACTGCGAACCCGACCCAACCGACCATCCACGGGGAGAGGTATGCGACCAGGTGGCCGAGCTCGCGGCCCACGCGCCCGCTGTACTGATCGCCGAGCACGAACTGGACGATCCTGCCGCCGACGAGTGCGAAGACTCCCGCCGCCGCACCGACGATGGAGAGACTCACCCAGCCCGCGTGCACGACGTGCTTCCCCGCCGCCTCGGGATCGAGCCCGCGCCGTGTGAGCGGCGCGGAGGAGATGACTCCGAGCGAAAACGCCGTCGCACCCACGAGCGTCGACGCGGCGAGGTACGCATACGAGAAGCTCGTGACGCTCCCGACCCCGAGCTTCGAGGCCAGACGGAGCGCAACGAGATAGCACCCCTGCAGCGCGAGCGGGACGGCGGCTCCCTCGAGCAGCCGCCAGAGCCGGGGCAGGACTTCGAGCCGACCCGAAGCGTGTCCGACGAGCGCCCGCCTCCGGACGAGGACGACGACCGGGATCGTGAGCGCGACTGCGGCGTTGAACGCCAGGCCCCAGGCGAGAGCGACGATCCCCTTCGTGTCCGCGAGGGCCCCGAAGACCACCAGGCCGGTGATCCCACCGAGGGCGAAGCCCGCGGCCGCGCTCCCGTAGCTGTCGATCGCCGCGAGAGCGCTCGCGGCCAGAGCCGCGAGCAGCTGGACGAAGGCCGCCGGAACGAGGATGACGAGAGCGCGGCCGGCGACGTCGGCCGAGCTCTGCGGAAGGCTGCCGGTGATCAGGTCGCCGAGCGGATGCGAGAAGGCGGCGACGAGTACCGAGACCGGGACGGCGAGCG
The DNA here is from genome assembly GCA_035693525.1 of Gaiellaceae bacterium. Taxonomy (GTDB): domain Bacteria; phylum Actinomycetota; class Thermoleophilia; order Gaiellales; family Gaiellaceae; genus Palsa-739. Next base: position 4,251 of record DASSGL010000321.1, read on the forward strand.
CGAGGAACGCCGTCGCGTACGCCCGAAACTCACCACCGAGCCTGCCCTCACCCACCGCCACCGTCAGATCCGGGACGACGACCAGGCGAAAGGCCTGCGCGGCGAGCACGAGCACGAGATAGACGCCGTACGCTCCGAGGAAGCCGTCCGTCTCGTCGCTGCGGCCGAACTTCTGTGCCAGGAGCGCGCCGGCGCCCGCCGCCGAGAGCGCGAGCACGATCTGCGCGAGCCCGGTCAGCGCACCGCTCCGCAGCGCGCTCGGTGTTCGGAGAATGTTTCGAACGTCGAGAGCCATCGGGGACCGACGCTACTCTAGGCCGGTGCGCGGGCGGATCACCGGAAGCGGCGCCTTGCTCGAGTCGCATCTCGTGGCACGCAGACGGTGAGCGCGAGCTCGTCCGACGTCGTCCCCGGCGGGCGCTGGGTCTCGCGAGGACTCGCGGCGTGCAGCGCGGGCGCCGAGCGCCTGCGGCGGTTGCCGGTTCCCTGGGTCATCGGAAGCTTCGTCGCCGTCGAGTGGATCGCCGTCGCTGCGCTCGCACTCACGGTGCGTCACAACGGCTGGGTCTTCTATCAGGGTGGAGACCAGCTCTGGTACTACACGCTCGGCTGGCTCCTCGGGAATGGCCAGCTGACGCAGACGATCGTCGGATACGGGTGGTCGGTCGCCCTCACGCCTCTCTCGTGGATCTTCGGCCCCAGTCTCCTCGCAGCGCTGCCGGCGATCGTCCTCTTCAACGTCCTCGTGCTCCTGCCGACGACGATGCTCGCTCTGTACGGGCTCGCCTCGAGGATCGGCGGACGGCTCTTCGGCTACTGGACGCTCCTGCTGTGGCTCGTCGTGCCGTTCGTCGGGATCCGCTACACGAACCTGGGTTACCACCAGCGATACACCGAGCTGACGCTGCCGCAGAGCTTCGGCCTCACCGCGCTCTCGGACTTCCCGACCATGGTCGCGACGATCGTCTCTCTGTACTTCTGCGCGCGCGTCGCGACCGGGCCGAATTCACGTCGACTCTTGCTGCTCGACGGTGCCGCCGCAGGCGCTGTGGCCGGAATCGTCGTCGCGTTCAAGCCGTCGACCTCGCTTTTTCTCGTCGGGCCGGCGCTGATGTTCCTCTGGACCCGGCGCTTCGCCTCGCTGGGAGCGTTCGCGGCGGCGATGTCGCCGGCGCTACTCGCGCTCGCCGTGTGGAAGGCGCGCGGACTCGGGAACGTCCCGCTCTTCAGCAACGGCCTCGGTCATCACGGCTCGGACCTCGCCGCAGGCGTGCCGCTGGTGGGCCTCGCCTTCTCGAAGTACTTCTCGAACCTGAGTTGGTCGCACCTCACCCAGAACGTCGACCAGCTGCGAGAGCACTTCTGGAGCGGGCGCCTGCTCGTCTGGCTCGTCTTCGCCGGGTTGATCGGTCTCGCGCGCCGCTCGCGTTGGGCGGTCTTGCTCGTCGGAGGGGCGCTGCTCCCGTTGACGTTCGTGAAGGCGGCCTATCCCTATGCCCAGGTCCAGGACGGGAGCATCTTCCGGCTGCTCATGCCGTGCTTCCCCATGTTCGTGATCCTCCTCGCCTCCACACCCCTGCTCCTGCCCGGCGTGCCGCGCCGGCTCGCGGGGTGGCAACCGCCCATTCGCCAGCTGCCGCACCGGGGACGAGCGGCCCTCGTCGTGGCAACGGTCGTGGTGAGCGGCATCATTCCCCTGGCAGCGTTCGCAGCCGCCGACACGGGCTCCGGCGGCGCGACGGCCGCGGCGATCACGAACTCGTCGTTCACGCAGGTGCCCGTCCCGGGCGATGTCGGCAGCATCGACCTGACGGCATCCGTCGTCAGAGGCCACATCCTCCTGCGCTGGCGCCCACAGCGTCCGAGAGGCAGCCGTGCGTTCTATCGACTCTCGCGGGGCAGCGGCCCGACGAGCGGGCTCTCCTGCCAGAGCTCGCCGGGAGCACGCTGGTGCGTCATGGGCCTGCCTGAGATCAGGGTGACCCGCGCGACGTCCTACGTCGACAGGCCCGATCCAGGGCGCTGGACGTATCGGGTCGCCGTGGCTTCGAACTGGCTCGACGATCCCGGCTACGGCGACGTCTATTACTTCAGCCGGTCGGTCACGGTCGACGTTCCCCCGCGTCCGTAGCCGGCCCGCCTCGCAACTCTCCCTCGAGCAGCGCGAGACGCTGTGCGAGGACGACGTTCTGATCCGAGAGCCGTGAGATCACCGTCGAGTAGTGCAGCAGCACGGCGAGGATGAAGAGGATGCCGACGGCGAAGAGGACCGCAGGCGGGTAGCTGCGAACGCCGAGCCAGCCCGCGATGGTGTTGAGCCCGTCGCGCCA
>DASSGL010000322.1:0-5557 GCA_035693525.1 Gaiellaceae bacterium
TCCGCCGCGTACGACGCCGCCGCGCGCGTAGATTTCGCCGGCGTGCGCTTCCGCCGGGACATCGCAAGTGTCTGACGTCGTCGTCGGCATCCTCGTCGGCTCGGAGTCCGACCGCGAGCGCATGCAGGGCGCACTCGACGTGCTCGACAAGGAGGGAATCGGCTACGAGCTCGACGTGCGGTCGGCGCATCGCACACCGGACGCCGTCGCGCAGTACGCGCGAACGGCGCGCGACCGCGGCCTGCGCGTGCTGATCTGCGGTGCAGGCCTCGCGGCCGCGCTGCCGGGGGCCGTCGCGGCGCACACCGACCTGCCCGTAATCGGGGTTCCGCTCAAGTCGAGCCTCAGCGTCCTCGACGGCCTCGACGCCCTGCTCGCGATCGCGCAGATGCCGCCCGGAGTTCCGGTGGCGACCGTGGGGGTCGACAACGCACGCAACGCGGCCGCGCTCGCCGTCCGGATCCTGCGGATCTAGTCGGCCGCGATGATGTTGGTCATGGTGGCCGGCACGTCGGGTGCCGACTCGCCGCTGCGCGCCGCAAGTGCGCGCACGAGGATCTTGTGGGCATCGCCCGGCTTCATCCCGCGGTTGCGTGCCGTATGCGTCGTCATCACCCCGGCGAAGCGCACCGGGCGGTGGTAGCGGCGGCGGGCGACGTGGGCCAACTCGGCCCACTGTTTCGCCATCGCGTGGTTGTAGATCTCCGGTATGACCCGCGCGTACTTCATGCCCGACGTGACGAAGAAGGCCTGGCGCGCGTTCCAGATGGCGCCGATGCCGCCGTCGAGCGAGCCGTAGTTGTAGAGGAGGTGACCGGTGCGAGCGTCGCGGAAGCCACGGAAGAAGTCGCGCGTCCGGTGGAAGCTGCGGTCCCATGCCGGCTCGACGTCGTCCGCAGCGGCCGCGGTCACATGCGTGTGCAACCCGTGGCTGCGGAGCCTCTTCGCAAGCGCCATCGTCTCCCGCGCCCACTTGCGACCGGCCTTGTAGGCGCTCGGCACCTGCGGGTGGTAGTTGCTCGTCCCTCGAGCGAGCCTTATCCGAAGCTTCGAGCCGCGGGACAGGCAGCGGTGGTAACCGACCGCGTAGGCGAAGAGCGCCCGCGTGATCGCCTTGTTCCCGGCGAACCGGCCCGAGAAGAGGTAGGTGCCGTACGTGTGGCCGTTCGAGGCCGGCTGCCCGAAGTCCAGGACGACGATCCCTCCGACGCCGCGATTCGCTGCGTGGCAGCCCTGGCGTCGGAGCACCGAGCGGCGGATCGTGTGCTCGTAGAGCGAGATCGTCGAGCGGGGCTTCGTGTGCGGCTGGCGCTTCGCGGCGAGGCGGACGGCGCGCCGGTGCCGCGCCGTGACCGCGTAGCGGTGGATGAATCGCCCGGCCCGAAGTGGTGGGAGGTGGAAGAGCGGGTGGGGTCGCGCCGAAACCGGAGCCGGAGCCGGGGCAGGTGCGGGAGCCGGGGCCGGAGCAGGTGCCGGAGCAGGTGCCGGGGCAGGCAGGCGGGGCGCAACCGGTGCGCTGCGCCCCACGACGGCCGCTAGCGGCAAGGCGCCGCGGGCGCTCTCCTGCTCGAGACCGAGCCCGATCAGGCCGAGCCCGGTGGAGAAGAGGCCGACCGCGACCGCGGCGACACGAAGCGCGCGCAGACGACCCGTGTCACATTCCGCACGTTTATGACTTTCGCGGAGCATTAAGTGCTCGAACCTAGCGCCACGTGCGGACGGTTCACTCCCCCGTTCGAGGGAACCTCGGCTGCCGTCCTCGCCTCGCCCACCGGCCTGCGCCCGCTCTAGACTGGCGACAGTGATCGCCCGCTACTCCCGCCCGGCCATGGCCGAGATCTGGTCGGAGGAGGGCAGGCTTCGGCGCTGGCTCGACGTCGAGCTGGCCGCGACGGAGGCGTGGGCCGAGCTGGGGGTCGTCCCGCGAGAGGCGGCGCAGGCACTGCGCGAGCGGACGACGGTGCCCTCTCCGGCGCGGGTTGCCGAGCTCGAGGCGACGCTCCATCACGACACGGCCGCGTTCGTCGACGCGGTCGCCGAAGGGATCGGCGAGGAGGGCCGCTGGTTTCACTACGGGTTGACGTCGTCGGATGTCGTCGACACCGCGCTTGCACTGCAGATCCGCGAGGCAGGAACGCTCGTCCTCGACGGGATCGACCGAGCGCTTGCGGCGGTGGTTTCCCGCGCCGAGCAGCATCGCTCGACGCTGCAGATGGGCCGCACGCACGGCGTCCACGCGGAGCCGACGACCTTCGGGCTGAAGCTCGCGGTCTGGGCCTTCGAGCTCGATCGCAACCGTCGCCGGATCTCGCGGGCACTCGAAGGCATGCGGGTCGGGAAGCTGTCAGGGGCCGTGGGCACGTATGCGGCCACCGATCCCGAGCTCGAACGACTGGCATGCGAGCGGCTCGGCCTCGAGCCCGCTCCCTCGTCGACCCAGATCCTGCAGCGCGACCGCCACGCCGAGCTCCTTGCGGCGCTCGCGATCGTCGCGTCGTCGCTCGACAAGTTCGCCCTCGAGATCCGCCATCTCGCACGGACCGAGGTGGCCGAGGTCCTCGAGCCGTTCGGGCGCGGCCAGAAGGGCTCGTCGGCGATGCCCCACAAGCGAAACCCGGTCGTCGCCGAGCGGATCTGCGGGCTCGCGCGCGTCGTGCGCGCCGCAGCCGTCGTCGGGCTCGAGAACGTCGCGCTCTGGCACGAGCGCGACATCTCGCACTCGTCGGCCGAGCGGGTCGTCGTCCCGGACGCGTTCCTCGCGGTCGATTACATGCTCGACCGCTTCACCTGGCTCGTCGAAGGGCTCGTGGTGCGTGAAGAGCGAATGCGCCACAACCTCGAGCAGAGCCACTATCTCTTCTTCAGCCAGCGAGTCCTGCTCGCACTGGTCGAATCGGGCCTCGCCCGTGACGACGCGTACCGGCTCGTGCAGCGGGCCGCGATGCGTGCCTGGGACGAGGAGCTCGACTTCCGGGAGCTCGCGCGCGCCGACGAGGAGATCGCCTCGAGACTCGACCTCGCCACAGTCTTCGACCTCGACGCGTACGTCCGCCACGTCGACACCGTCTTCGCCCGTCTCCACTCGATCGCAGCCAAGGAGGAACCGGTTCATGCCTGATGCCGCTCACGTCGCGTCCGGGAAGGTGCGCGAGATCTATGCGCTCGACGAGGATCGCCTGCTGCTCGTCGCGAGCGACCGGATCTCGACGTTCGACGTCGTCCTGCCGACCGAGATCCCCGACAAGGGACGCGTCCTCACCGGGCTCTCCGGGTTCTGGTTCGCCTTGCTGCGGCCGATCGTGCCGAATCACATGCTCGGGATTCGGGAGGACGGGCGGACGATGGAGTGCCGCAGGCTCGAGATGCTCCCGATCGAGTGCGTCGTGCGCGGCTACCTCGCCGGCTCCGGCTGGAAGGACTACCAGGCGACGGGCGAGACCTCGGGCCACCGTCTCCCGGGCGGCCTGCGCGAGTCGGACCGGCTGCCCGAGCCGATCTTCACGCCGGCCACGAAGGCCCAGACCGGCCACGACGAGAACATCTCAAAGGCGCAGGCGGCAGAGCTCGTCGGCGCGGATCGGCTCCGAGAGGTCGAGCTCGTCTGCCTCGAGCTCTACAGGCTCGCCGCCGAGCACGCCGCGACCCGCGGGATCATCATCGCCGACACGAAGTTCGAGCTCGGCCTCGACAAGGAGGGAGCGCTCGTCCTCGCCGACGAGGCGCTGACCCCCGATTCGTCGCGCTTCTGGCCGGCCGACACGTATGAGCCGGGGCGCACGCAGGAGAGCTTCGACAAGCAGTTCGTCCGGGACTACTCCGAGCAGACCGGCTGGAACAAGAGTGCACCCGGCCCCGAGCTCCCGGACCATGTCGTCGCGCACACACGCTCGAAGTACATCGAGGCGTTCGAGCGGCTGACGACGATTCCGTTCGAGACGTACCTCGAGGACCCGAGCGTGGTGCTCGGATGAGGGCGACCGTGCTCGTCCGGCCGAAGCAGGGCATTCTCGATCCGCAGGGTCAGGCAGTCGAGACCGCTCTCGAGCACCTCGGGTTCTCGGTCGCCGGCGCACGGGTCGGCAAGGTCGTCGATCTCGAGGTCGAGGCGGCCGACGCCGACGACGCGCGCGCGCAGGTCGAGCGCATGTGCGAGCAGCTGCTCGCGAACCCGCTGATGGAGTCGTTCGAGGTCGAGATCCATGGCTAGCCCGCAGCCGCGCGTCGGTGTGGTCACCTACCCCGGCTCGCAAGACGATCGCGACGCGCTGTGGGCGCTCGCGGCCGTCGATGCCGAGGCCGTCCCCGTCTGGCACGAGGAGCCGGAGCTGCCTGACCTCGATGCGGTCGTCCTGCCGGGCGGCTTCTCGTACGGCGACTATCTCCGCTGCGGCGCGATCGCGCGGTTCTCGCCGGCGACCGCGGCCGTCGTCGAGTTCGCCGAGGCCGGGGGTCCCGTGCTCGGGATCTGCAACGGCTTCCAGATCCTCTGCGAGGCCGGCCTGCTGCCCGGCGTCCTCCTGCGCAACGAGTCGCTTCGCTTCGTCTGCCGCGATGTGCCACTCATCGTCGAGCGTGACGATCTGCCGTTCACGGCGCGGTGCAGCGTCGGCCAGACCGTCGTCATCCCGGTCAAGCACGGCGACGGGCGCTGGTATGCACCGCCGGACCTCGTCCGGCAGCTCGAGGCGAACCGGCAGGTCGTGCTGCGCTACGCCGAGCCGTGCAACGGCTCGGTGCACGACATCGCAGGCATCTGCAACGAACGAGGCAACGTGATGGGGCTGATGCCGCATCCGGAGCACGCAGTCGATCCGTTGCTCGGCTCGGCCGACGGCGCACTGATCCTCGCGTCGCTCGTCGAGGCGGCCCGCGAGCGAGTGCTCTCGCTCATCTAGGTTGTCGGCTGGCCTATAGGCCAAGGGCGTCCGCCAGGTCCGGGTGCTTCTCGAGCTGGGCCCGCACGCGCTCGAGGTCACGGGCACGCAAGGTGACGGGGCCACGACGGGTCGACCCGTCGGTCGTGTAGGCGACTCGCACGAGGCGCTCTCCCGCCGCCGTCTCGAGGAGCTGCATGACCGAGGCGAACCTGCGCTCGCCCGCCTGCTGTCTCACGGTCAGCTCGTCGACGACCTTCGCCGGCCCCCAGGGTGTCGCGGTCTTCGTCTCTGCCATGGCAAGGACGCTAGCCGGGAAGGTGTCACGGGCGTGTGACGCCTTCCCGGCGAATCTCTGACTTAGTCGCGCCGCGACCCCTAGCCGACGCGTCCGATGCAGGTGTCGACGAAGACGTCGTCGATCTCCACATTCCGCGGCTCGCCGCACGAAATCGTCTGCGCGTGCGACGCGTGGAGCGCGATGACGACCGGCTCGACGATCACTCGTCATCGGCGCAGGTGACGTTGACGTAGCCCGAGCGAAACGGTCTGACCGCGCCGGTCTCCGCGTCATAGGCGTGCCGCCATACGCACCCGGTGTCGTTCGTGAGCAGATGGATCGAGACCGAGGTCTCGGTCGAGGTGGTCCGAACGCGATGGATGTCGTCACGTGGCGGGATCAA
>DASSGL010000323.1:0-10326 GCA_035693525.1 Gaiellaceae bacterium
GAGGTGCTCCTGCGCGATGTTGTAGTCGCCGCGCCCCACACGGACGGCGTGCGCCTCGAGCAACACGTCGGCGTGCGTGTACCCGAACGGCGGCTCGAAGCGGTAGGAGGCCAGCTCGATCAAGAGGCCGAGCGGGTCCTCGAAGTAGATCGAGTCCATGAACCCGCGGTCCTTGACGCCGCTGTGGCGGATCCCGCGCTCGTCGAGCCGCGTGACGGCCTGGTGGAACGTCGCCTGCGAGAGCGAGAACGCGATGTGATGGACGCAGCCCGGGTCGGTCGGAGTCCGGGTCGCATCGGCCTCGCGCTCCTCGTTCGTGAAGACCGTGATGAGGCGCCCGTCGCCGGGATCGAAGTAGAGATGGCTCTCCGATGCGTTGTCGAGGTTGGGCTGCTCGAACACGAACGGCATCCCGAGGACGCCCTCCCAGAAGTCGATCGCCGTCTCGCGGCGTGCTCCGACGATCGTGATGTGGTGGACGCCCTGGCTCTGGAGCTTCCGCATCACCGGTCCACCAGTCTGGACTTGTACTCCGTTCGCTGCAAGCTGCCCCAGGGCACGAGCTCGACGTCCGTCCGGACGAGGAGTACGCCGCGCAACTGCTGACGGATTGCCGCCCCCAGCGACGTGCTCCCCTCCTCCCCCTCTGCGAGCTCGACCGCGACCGGGAGCGGCGGCTCCTGCTTCACCGTCGCCGTACGCGGCTTCACGAGGATGCGTCCGCTCACTGCGGGAGCGAAGGCGCTCACGACCTCGCGGACGGCGGATGGAAACACGTTTACGCCGCGGACGATGAGCATGTCGTCGGTGCGGCCGATGCAGCGCACGCGCGGAGTCGTCCGCCCGCACGGGCACGCGCTGGTCGTGACCTCGACGTGGTCGTGCGTGCGGAACCGCAGGAGCGGCGCCGCGCGGTGCCGCAGGTGGGTCAGCACGAGCTCGCCGGTCGCACCGTCGCGGAGCTCACGAGGCTCGCCTGTCTCCGGATCGACGAGCTCGGGATGGACGAACCCGACTGCGCCGAGGTGCATTCCCGCCTGCTCCTCGCATTCGCCCCAGAGCGACGGCCCGATGTCGCCGATTCCCATTGCCTCGGTCACGCGCGCGCCCCACCCCGCTTCGAGCTTCGCGCGGAGAGCCGGCTCGCCGCCGCCCGGCTCGCCGGCGACGAGCACGCGTGCCACGCTCGAGTCGCGCAGGTCGGCGAGCTCGAGGAGGTACTCCGCATACGACGGCGTGAGGACGACCGCGTCCGGCCGGAGCTCCTCCATCGCTCGCAGCAGCCGCTCGCTCGAGCCGGTGCCGACTGGGACGTGAGTGACGCCGATCCGTGCGAAGGCATCGAGTGCTGCTCCGGCGACGAACGGCCCGGCGTTGTACGTCGTGACGACGCGATCGCCGGCGGCGACGCCCGACGCGCCGTAGCTGCGGGCGGAGCCGGCGATCCAGTTGTCGAGGTCGTCCTCGGTCAGCGGGATGTAGGTCGGCATCCCGGTCGTGCCGCTCGTCGAATAGATGCGCACGAGCTCGGAAGGAGCCACGCAGAGGTGTGATCCGAACGGATTCTCGGTCGTGCACGTCGCCTTCAGCTCGCGCTTCTCGGTCAGCGGCAGTCGCGCGATCCCGTCCAGCCCGCCGCTCGTGTCGACGCCCGCGAGCTTCATGCGGTAGAACGGCGAACGCTCGAGCACGTGGGCGAGCTGCTCGCGGTAGCTCGCGTCGTCCTTCGCGCGGCGCTCCGCCGACGGGAGGCGCTCCTCGTCAACCATCTCGATACTCGACCGCCTCCTCCGCCCCCGCAGCGAGGAGGAAGCCGATCGGGTGCTCGCGCTCCTCCGCAAGATGCGCAAGCAGACCGGCCGTGCGCGCGAGGATCGGCACCGCCTTGACGACCGACGCCGGATAGCCGAGGTCGAGCATCACGGCGGCGATGGGGAGCGAGACGTTGAGCGTCAACGGCTTTCCCCAGGTGGCCCCGACCGCACCGCGGAGGGCGCGCGCGAGCGTGAGGTGCGGGCCGCGGAGGCCGCGTTCGTCTGCGAGCTCGAGGATCCGCTCGGCCCGCGGGTCGAGCGGCCGGTGCAGCGGGTGACCGAAGCCGGGCATCTTGGCGCCCGACGCGTGCACCTCCCGTGCGACATCCGTCGCGACGATGCCTGGATCGGCGCCGGCCACGACCCGCGCTTGCGCGTCCTCGAGCAGCCGTGCGCACTCCTCGGCGGCGCCGAGGACGACCGGCCCGGCCCCGAGGATCCCGGCTGCGACGGCGCCGTGCAGCGACGACGGGTCGGCGGCGAGGGTGATGCGCGCGGCGACGTTGCTCGGCATCAAGCCGTGCTCGGCGATCGAGACGAGCAGGAGGTCGAGGAAGAACCGCTCGTCCGCGCTCGGCTCGCGACCGGTAAGGAGCAGGTGGAAGTACTCCGTGAAGCTCAGCCGTCCCATCAGGTCTCCCGCGAGGTCCCGGCGGCGCACCTCCACGCGGTCGGGAGATGCCCGGCTGATTCGCGTCACCGGATCGCCGCCGCTGCCGATCTGCATGCGGCGATACCTACGTGCTCCGCGAGGTTCCCGTCAAGCGCTCGAGGCCGTTTCGGATCGACTCGAGGAGGGACACAGACGGCTACGTGTTCCCGACCCGAGGAGGATCCGACGATGGCAGAGCTGACGCATCTCGAAGAGAAGCTTGCCGAGGTGACTGGGCTCGCGATGGCCGCCGAAGCGGCCGGAGGAAAGGTCACCAAGCTGACGCAGAAGCAGGACGCCGACCTCGTGCCGACCTTGCAGAGGATGGCCGAGGAGGCGTCGGAGACAGCCAGGCGCTGTGAGCAGGTGGCGACGTCGTTCGAGGGCAAGAAGACGGCGATTCTCACCGAGGCTCGCGAGGTGAAGAAGAAGGCGTCCGAGATGATGTCGACGTACCTCGACGCCGACTCCGACGCACTGGACGGCTTCGAGTTCCTGACGATGGCCGAAGCAGCGGAGGTCGGTCACTGGTCCGTGCTGGAGACGATGAACGAGTCGGCGCGAAACGCGCAGGTCCAAGAGCTCGTGACCTGGGCGCTGCCGATTCAGGAGCGTCATTTCCAGGACGTGCTTCAGGGCTCGCGCAAGCTCGCGGCAGAGGAGGATCCGAACGACGTCGGCTAGCTCCCGACGCGCCGGCCTCGACCGACGCACGTCGCTGCGACAGTATTCGCGTTCGTGGGAGAGGTCCAGCTTCGCGAGGTCGAGGTCGCGCGTCTGCTGCTCGAGGCCGCGCGGTATCTCGGTGAGACGCTCGAGCCGCGGCGAGTGTACGAGCGCTTCCGCGAGATCCTGGGCGAGGCGATTCCGCACGACGGCGTCGTGGTGTCCTCGTTCGACCCTGGCGAGCGGCTGATCCGCTGCGACTACGCCTGGGTCGACGGCGAGCTCCTCGACGTCGCGATCTTCCCGCCGCTCCACCTGAGCGCAAAGGGCGGCATGCAGAGCGAGGTCATCCGCACCGGGCGGCCGCTGCTCACGAACGACGTCGCCGCGCGGGTGCAGGACTCGGGCACGTACTACGACGTCGACGCCTCGGGAACGATGCGGAAGGTCCCCGACGAGGGGCCCCCCAAGCCGCAGGCCGCGATGATGCTGCCGGTCAAGCACGAAGGCCGCGTCGTCGGGGTCGTGCAGCTGATGAGCGAGCACGTCGCCTACCGCCAAGACCAGCTCGAGCTCGCCGAAGGGATCGTCGCGCAGCTCGGCGCCGCAGTTCGCAACGCGCGGCTGCACGAGGAGAGGCTTCAGCTCGAGGCCTCGGCGGCGGCCGCACGCGCAACCGCCCTCGAGCGGGAGCGCGCAGCTCAGGTGCTCGAAGCGGTGGGCGACGGCATCTTCTTCGTCGACGAAGCCGGGACGATCCGGTTCTGGAACCGCGCCGCGGAGGCGATCACGCAGCTCCGCCGCGATTCCGTTCAGGACCGCGCGGTCACCGAGCTGGGGCCCGACTGGGCCGCGCTCCCAGCCACCGTTCCCGCCGCGGAGGGAGACGAGCGGCCGCGACCGGTGGCGCTGCCGGTCGAGGCGGACGGCCGGGAGCTGTGGCTGTCGTTCGTCGCGGTGCAGACGCACGACGGGATCGTGTACGCGTTCCGGGACGTGACGGTCGAGCGCCAGCTCGAGGAGAGCAGGCACGAGATCATCGCCACCGTCTCCCACGAGCTCCGGACACCGCTGACCGCCGTCCTCGGCGCAGCGAGCACGCTGCTGCGCTCGGACATCGACCTCGCCTCGGACGACAGGCAGCAGCTGCTCGAGATGATCGCGACGCAGGCGACGCGGCTGTCGCAGGTCACCGAGAGCATCCTGCTGGCAGGTCGCATCGATCGCGACGAGGTGTCGATCGAGACGACGCGGATCCACGTCGACACGATCGTCCGCGAGACCGTCGGTGCCCTCGAGGCGAACCTTCCGTCGTCCGTGCGCGTCGAAGAGCAGCTGGAGGCTCCCGGCTTCGCCCTGGGCGACGCGAATCGGCTCCAACAGGTGCTCATCAACCTCCTCGACAACGCCGTGAAGTACTCGCCCGGCGGTGAGCGGATCCTCGTGCGGACGTCGCAGGCGGCCGACCAGGTCCGGATCGAAGTGGTCGACGAGGGCACCGGCATCGCGCAGACCGATCACGAGCGCGTCTTCGAGAAGTTCTACCGCAGCGATTCGAGCCGCCGCCTCGCTCCGAGCGGCACCGGGCTCGGGCTCTACATCTGCCGCGGGTTGCTCGAGCGCATGGGCGGGCGGATCAGCGTGAGCTCGCGGCCCGGCGCGGGCTCGACGTTCATCGTGGAAATGCCGGCCGCGCCTTAGTGTCCACGTCGTCCCCCTCCGTCTCGCCGGCGACGATGCGCGTGCCGGTCGCCTTGAACGACGCGTAGACGGTCTGCCCCGGCTTCAGCTCGAGGCGCTCGAGCGACTCCGCGGTGATCTCGGCGCTCACCGGGCCGATCGTGAGCCGAACGCGATTCCCGAGCTCGGAGATCGTTCGGATCGGCGCGCAGATGACGTTCATGGCCGAGTCGTGAGGCGGTTCGGAGGCGATCGTGATGTCCCAGGGATACACGGCGACGAGCACGTCGCCGCGGACACCATCCAGCGTGCTGATCGACGTGCCGTCCTCGAGACGGATACGTGTCGACCCGTTCGTCGCCGGCTCCGCGTAGCCGTGCAGGACGTTCGCGCCGGTGAAGGAAGCGACGAACGAGTCCGCAGGTCGCGCGACGAGCTCGGCCGGCGTGCCCGACTGGCGGAGCTTCCCGTCGGCGATCACGCTGACACGGTCGGCGAGCGCCGCGGCGTCCTCGAAGTCGTGCGTGACGAGCAGCACGGGGATCTCGAGCTCGGCGAGAAGCTCTTGCAGCTCCGCCCGTACCGTGACCTTCGTATGCGCGTCGAGGGCGGAGAGCGGCTCGTCGAGGAGTAGTACCTGCGGATCGCGGGCGAGGGCGCGGGCAAGGGCGACCCGTTGCTTCTCTCCGCCGGAGAGCTGCCCCGGGCGAGCGTGCTCGAGCTGGGCGATCCCGAAGCGCTCGAGGTACTCGTCGGCTGCCTGCTTGCCGGCGTATTCGATGTTGCCGCGCACCGTCATGTGCGGGAAGAGCGCGTACTCCTGGAAGACGAGCCCGACACGCCGCTCGTCGGGAGACCGCCGCACGCCCCGCTCGGCGTCGAACCAGATCTCGTCGTCGACGGCGATGCGGCCCGCTCTCGGATGGACGAGCCCGGCTGCCGCGCGGAGCACGGTCGTCTTGCCGGCGCCCGACGGGCCGACGAGCGCGACGGTCGCGCCGACCTCGAGCGTCAGCTCGAGCTCGAAAGCCCGAAGAGGGACGTTGATCCGGTCGAGGATGAGCGTTGCCATGAGAGTCCGACGCGAAGGCCGACGAGGAGGACGATGCTGATGAGGACGAGGATGCCGCCCATCGCGAGCGTGGCGTCGAAGTTCCTGGCGAACTCGGCGTAGATGGCGAGGGGCAGCGTCTGCGTCACCTTCTGGAGGCTGCCCGCGAACATGATCGTCGCCCCGAACTCGCCCAGCCCGCGCGCGAACGAAAGAGCGAGCCCGGCGATCAGCCCGCCGCGCGCCAGCGGGAGCACGACGCGAAAGAACGTCTTCGCAGGGCCGGCGCCGAGCGTGCGCGAGGCGGCTCTGAGATTCGGGTCCGTGGCTTCGAAGGCTGCGATCGCCTGACGGATGTAGAGCGGGCTCGCGACGTATGCGACCGCGATCGTCACCGCGCTCTGAGTGAACGGCAGGCTGATGCCGAGTGCGTCGAGGCTCGAGCCGAGCAGGCCGAAGTGACCGAAGGCGGCGAGGAGGCCGACGCCGGCGACCGCAGGCGGAAGCACGAGCGGCAACTCGACGAGCGTGACCGCGAGCACGTGACCGGGAAAGCGCCGAGTGGCGAGCAGATATGCGGCAGGCGTTCCGAAGACGACGATCAGAAGCTGTGCGATGGCGCTGGTCTTCAGCGTGACGACGAGCGCGTCCTCGACCACGGGATTCGAGAGCTGCTCGATCAGCTGGGCCGGCGACGTGTGCGCGAAGATCGCAACGATCGGGATCAGCAGGAACGCGAAGGCGATCAGGGCGGCTCCGCCGTAGACGACGGCGAGCAGGATCCTTCCCATCGCCCGTCCTCGCCTACTTCTTCTTCACGACCGGCTTGCTTCGCGGCAGGAAGCCGGCGGCGAGCAGCTTCACCTGGCCCGCCTTCGCGAGTACCCGGTTCACGAATGCCTGCCCGTCGGCCTTGTTGGCGCTCGCCGAGACGATGCAGATGCCGTACTGCACCTTCGGCTGCGCCCACGCCGGGATCTTCACCACGGTCACCTTCCCGGGAACGGTCTTCGCGTCGGTCGAATAGACGAAGCCCGCGTCGGCTTCGCCGAGCGCGACCTTCGAGAGCACCTCGCGCACGTCGGTCTCCTGGCTGACGACGTTCTTCAGGACCGCGGTCGAGAGGTTCATGTTCTTCAGGATCTGGAGCGTGTAGCTGCCGACGGGGACGCCGGAAGCGGCGATGTCGATCTTGACGCCCGGCTTCGTGAGGTCGTAGATGCTGTGGATCCCCGTGCTCGTCGCCTTCGGGATCACGATCACGAGGGTGTTCCTCGTGAACACGACCGGCTTCGAGCACAGGCCCTTGGCGTAGAGCTGATTGGGCAGCGTCGTGTTGGCGGACGCGAACACGTCGGCAGGCGCGCCCTGCTGGATCTGCGCCGCGAGCGTGTTCGACCCGCCGAAGGAGTACCTCTCGCCCGCGTCGATCTTCGGGAAGACGCCGGTGAGCGAGGCGGCCGCGTACACGGTCACCTGAGCCCGGGCGGCGGCCTGCGCACGAGCCGCCGACACGGCGACGGCGAGGAGCGCGACGAGCACGAGAAGTCGCTTCCTCGTCACGTCTGGATCATCACGTTTGTCGACTTCACGATCGCCGTCGTCGGCATGCCCTTCTTCAAGCCGAGCTCCTCGACGGCGTCGCGCGTCACGACGGCGACGAGTCGCACGGGGCCGCTGACGACGAGCTCGACCTGTGCCATCAAACCCTCGACCGCGACGTCCGTGACGATGCCCTGGAAGCGATTCCGGGCGCTGATGTGGGACCCGCCGCCGCCCTCACCGCGGAGCCGGTCGATCTCCGTGGCCGCGACCGTGCGCCGGTTGCCGGCGTCGCGCTCGACCTTGATCCGGCCGGCTTTGTCCCAGCGCCGAAGCGTGTCGAGGCTGATCCCGAGGGCCGAGGCGGCTTCGCTTGCCGTGTAGATCTGCTTCGGCATCGCTCAGCTCTCGTACCGGTCGAGGGTCTCGGAGACGCCGTCGATCGACAGAGCGGCCGCGAACGCGCTCCCGACCACCGGGCGCCCGAGGAGCTGTGCGAACGCGCTCACGTGCTGGGCCTCGTTGGCGGCGATCTGCCCGATCGGCCCGCGGAGCTCGGACGTCTGCACGCTCTGCACGGCGCCGAGGTACGCGCCGAGGGACAGGGTCGAGAGCGTCCAGCCGAGCTTCAGGATCGAGCCCTGGGATGCGAAGCTCCCTTTCGGGTACGTGAAGTCGATGTCGCCTGCCGTCGTCGGCGGCTGGCCGGCGCCGTTCAGCATCGCGCCGAGGCCGGCGTAGTGGGCAGTGTCGTCCGCGCGAATCTGCTTCAGCAGCGCCGCGGTGCGCCCGGCTGCCTTTCCGTTTGCTCTCGCCTGCGCCTCGAAGTCCAGGGCGAGGAGCTCGGCGGCGACCAGGAGGCGGAGGTAGGCGAGGTCGCCGTCGGGCGGAGCCGCGGCCGCCGCCGGGGCGAGCGCGGCGAGGCCGGCTCCCGACGCCGCGAGCAAGGCGCCGCCGCGAATGAGCTCTCTCCTGTTCAACGGTCCGGTTTTTTATGGTCCGGTTGCATCGGCAATGCATATGCATCATCGCACACGCGGCCGAGTCGTAACCGGGGTTGCCGCGGCTCGCCGTCGGAACGCGACGGTCACGCTCAGCCGGCGAAGTACGGGTCGAGGACGCGAACCTGGGTGATCCGGTCGACCGGTAGCCGGTTCCTGGAGGCGGCCTGCCGGATCGCCTCCGGGCTCGGCGCGTCATAGACGCAGAAGGTCGTCCTGTCGTCCGTGCTCACGTACGAGTGGATCCAGGTGACGCCGCCGTCGCCGTTGCGGTCGACGACCTCCTTGCAGACGGCCGCTCCGTCCGGGCTCGGGGGAACGCCGAGGCCTTGGGGGAACGTTCGCTCGACGACATACCGGGGCATGACTCCCTCCAGATCTCGATTCGGACGGGCCCGTGGGCGGGGCGCCGCGGGGCATCCGCGGCGCCCCGTCGCCGTCAGCCCCTGTTGAAGGCGGCTACGAGCGGGTTGGTGCTCGCGAAGAGCCCGCTCGGGTTCGGGTACCACAGCCAGACGTGCATCGTCACGAGCGGCGGATGCCAGAAGTTGAACGCGGCATCCGTGTTCGGTGCGGTCTTCGGGCACGCGTCCTGCGTATCCGACGGGTAGAAGGTGCCGTCGACGTAATGGCAGCCCGCGCCGAAGGCGCCGTAGCGCGCGCCGGGGAGCGGCGGCGCCGCCGGCTTCGAGGGGAAGACCCACTCGATCGCGCTGAGCTGCCACGTCGAGCCCTGATGCTCGTAGACGAGGATCGGCGGCTTGCGCACGTCGAACCCCGTCACCTTGGGGTTCATGTAGTGGTAGCCCATGTTCGGGATCATCTTCGTGATGATCCCGTAGCCGTCCGCCTTCGCCCGCGCGAGATCGGTGACGTACTTCGCCGTCGCCGCACGGGCGAGCGCCAGCTTGGTGACGAGCCCCGCGCTCGTCGCAGCGCCCGCAGCCGTGCGGGACGGCGGTCCTGCTCCTCCCCCACCGCGGGCCATCGCGACTGCCGCCGTGCCACCGACGACCGCGACGACGACGACCCAGATGGCCAGCCTGTTGATCGACCGCGAGGTGCTCATGTTCTCGTCTCCTCCTTCGCTCGTACCTGGGTTCGACCGTAGGAGCGGAGCGACGGACGGTCATCGGCGGAACCGCCCAGATTGGCGGGGAGCCGCTACCCACCTTGGCCCGGGTGCTGGTAAGGACTCGGTAAAAGCAAGGTTCGTACGGCGTTCAAGTCATAGAACCGGGTAGCTCACCGATGGAGCTCAACGAAGAGGGGAGTCGAGATGCCTGGTGAACCGAGAAGACGCTGGAGGGCTGCCGTCGCCGCGGCGCTTGCGTGGGCGCAGTCGGGGTCTTCGCCTCGGCGGCCGCCGCCGCGCCGCCGCAGAACACAGCCGTCCCGGCAACGAGCGGCACGGCGAAGGAAGGGTCGTCGGTGACGGCCTCTACGGGAACCTAGTCGGGTAGCCCGACCTCGTTCGACTACCGGTGGCAGCGATGCGCAAGCGACGGGACCGGCTGCGGCGACATCACGAGCGCGACCGACAAGACCTACACCCCGGTCTCCGGCGACGTCTTGCACACGTTGCGGGTCGTCGTGACGGCGGCGAACGCCGACGGGAAGGCGGCAGCGTCGTCCGAACCGACGGACGTCGTCGCGTCGAAGAACGGCCCCGCGAGCACCGTCAAGCCGGCGGTGACCGGACAAGCGCTCGTCGGTGAGCAGCTGACGGTGAGCAACGGGAGCTGGTCGCCGGCACCGACGTCGTTCGCGCGGCAGTGGCAGCGCTGCGACGCCGACGGCACCGGGTGCCTCAGGATCGAGGGAGCGACCGGACGCTCCTACGGCGTTCGCTCGGCGGACGTGGGGCATCGCCTACGCGCGCTCGTCACCGCTCGCACTGCGAGCGGAAGCGCAGCCGTC
>DASSGL010000324.1:0-5006 GCA_035693525.1 Gaiellaceae bacterium
CGGTCCGTTCCAGGAGAACGACGAGCGAGCTGGTCTCCGACCTCGTCACCGGCGCGCGCGTCGGACGGATCGCGTCAAATCGTGATGCGCCCGTAGCTCGCAAGCACGCCGAGGCAATTCAGAGTGACAAAGCCGCGCCACTCGCTGACGGCCGCCTGACTCGGTGACTCCCAGCTGATCGGCCAACCGCCGTCTTCCTCTTGGTGCGCCGCGAGGGCTTCGAGATGCCGGGCGATCGTTGTGTCGTCGAAGAGCGTGCGGGCGAGACAGTTGGGCGACGGCGCGAACTCCAGCGGGCTCTTGACGTAGCCGAGCGCCTCAGGGTCGAGAGCGACGAGGTCGTTCTTGATCCTCTCCCCGAGTCGCTCGAACGCGGCAAGGGCCCGCTCGCGATCACTGACACGGTCGAGGAAGGCGAGCACCGAGATCGCGTCGTCCGGGCCTAGCTCTTCGAGGCGCGTGTCGAGCGCGTGCCAGCAGAACTCTGTCGCCCGGTCGACCCATGGATCGTCGACTCCGTGCTTGATGAGAAGCCCGGCGATCCCCGCCGTCGGGTTCAAGGAAGGGATCCCGGTCGGCACCCACCACGGAGCGTGGGGCCCGAGAGCGACTGTCTCGAGCACGAAGGGGACACCGCCCTCGGGCAAGCTCACCGTCGCGAGCCAGGAGAGCGCGCTTTCGATGATCTCGCGATCGGGGCACTCGACCTCCTCGAGGATGTGCAGCGCATGCTCGAGCGGAACAGGCTGGCTGGCCGCGCCGCGCAGGTCGGGCTCCAGCGCGTTTCCGAAGCCTCCGTCCGAGTTCTGGTAGACGCGGAGCGCGTCGACGACAGCGTCAGCAGACTCGCCGTCGAAGCGGTGGGCAAATCGTCGGCGGTCGAGGATCCGCGCTTCGCGCAGCATGAAGTCGCGCGCTCTCGCCGGCGCGGATGTTTCCTTGGCGGCGTCTTCTCCGCCGGCGGTCTCGCTCACGGGTCGAACCTAACGCCCGTGGCGCTGCTCACCAAGAGATCCTGGAAGACGAACGGCCGCTCGAGGCGGCCGGTCGCAAGAAATCTCGATAGCGGGGGCAGGATTTGAACCTGCGACCTCCGGGTTATGAGCCCGGCGAGCTACCTGGCTGCTCCACCCCGCGTCGCAGGCCCGATTGTAGCACCGTGGTTACGATCGTCTCGTGGACTGGACGATCTACGGGACGCTCATCGCGGGGTTCGTCGCGATCGCCGTGGGCCTCGGATTCCTCGCGGTACGGCTGCTCGACACATGGCGGACGTTCAAGCGGTTCCGAAGGCGTCTCGGCAAGGAGCTCGACCGCGTGTCGGAGCTCGCCGACACGGCCGCGGACAAGGCTGCGCGTTCCGGGGAGCAGCCGAAGCTCGAGGCGAGCCTCCGCCGGCTCCGCG
Source organism: Gaiellaceae bacterium (assembly GCA_035693525.1). Classification (GTDB taxonomy): domain Bacteria; phylum Actinomycetota; class Thermoleophilia; order Gaiellales; family Gaiellaceae; genus Palsa-739. The sequence continues at coordinate 1,406 of DASSGL010000324.1, forward strand.
TCGCGCTCACGCAGCTCGCCGTGCTTCGCGACGCGCTCGACGAGGTGGACGATACGTTCGGCCGCGTCGTCGCCGTCTACCCGCGCAAGTGAGAGTCGGCGCGGTCGACCTCGGCACGAACACGACGCGCCTCCTCGTTGCGGATATCGACGACGGGCACGTCCACGACCTGCACCGCGAGTCCCGGATCACACGACTCGGTGAGGCGGTGGACACGCGCAAGCGACTCCTCCCCACGGCCATCGCCCGCGTGCGCAACGCGTTGGTCGACTACCGCCGCACGATCGAGAGCCTCGGTGCCGACCGTGTGCTCGTGGTCGCCACGAGCGCCGTGCGTGACGCCGAGAACGGTGAGGCGTTCCTCGGCGAGATCGAATGGAGCTACGGGTTCACGACGAGGCTCGTCTCGGGCGACGAGGAGGCGCAGCTGACGCGACGCGGCGTGCAGCCGCGTCCGGGCACGCTCGTGCTCGACATCGGCGGAGGGTCGACCGAGTTGCTCGTCGACGACTTTCACGTGAGCCTCGACATGGGCTCGGTCCGCTTCACCGAGCGCTTCGTGCACAGCGACCCGCCGCAGCAAGGCGAGCTCGACGAATGTGCGCGCGCCGTCCGGGCGATGCTCGAGGAACGCGTCGACCCGGCGCCTCGTCATGCGATCGGCGTCGCGGGAACGGTGACGACCCTCGCCGCACTCGATCTCGGCCTGCACGCCTACGACCGTGAGCGCGTGCACGGGCACGTACTCACGCTCGACGGCGCACGCGCGCAGCTGGCCCGGCTCGCCGCACTCCCTCTCGCGCAGCGTCGCGAGGTGCCCGCGCTCGACCCCGGGCGCGCGCCGGTGATCGTGGCCGGTGCGGTCATCCTCGTCGAGACGCTCGCGCACTTCGGACTCGACGCGATCGAGGCGAGCGTGCACGACATCCTCGACGGCATCGCCCTCGCGGCCGCGGAGCTGCCGTCGCGCCCCGAGGGCGAGGCGCCGGCGGGTGCACACACCTGCTGCTAGCGAAACGCTGAACGCGCTACAGCAAGACCGAACCCGGATCCGGGTCGAGCTCGGGCGGTTCGTCCTCGGCGAGGCGGCGCTGCACGACCGCGCGCGAGAGCACGCCGACGAGCCGGCCGCCTTCCTCGACGACGGGCACGCGCTCGAGGTCGTTCTCCTCGAGCTCGTGGAAGCCGTCGTCGAGGGGGAGCGACGCGTCGAGCGTGAAATGCGGCGGCTCGGCGATCTCGCGCAGCCGAACCTCGTACGGCGTGCGACCGGCGGCGACCACCTCCCGAACGAGCGTCTTGCGCGTGAGGACGCCCACGAGCCTGCCGGCCTCGTCGACGACGAAGAGTGCGCGCACGTCGTCGTTGTCCGCGAAGCAGCGCCCGGCCTCCTGCGCGCTCGCGTCGACGCCGAGCATCGTCGGCTCCGACACCATCGCGTCGCGCACCGTCTCCGTGCTCATGGGTAGATGCCGCGAGTCTCGAGGGCGCCGCCGACCTCGCGGATCGCCGCGACCATCGCGGACTGCCGGAGGGTGATCTTCTTCTCGTCCGACACGTCCCACACGCGATCGAAGGCGTCGTGCATCTTGTCCGCGAGCCGGCCGCGGATCTCGTCGCGGTCCCAGAAGAGCCGACCGAGATCCTGCACCCATTCGAAGTACGAGACGGTGACGCCGCCCGCGTTCGCGAGGATGTCCGGAACGACCGGGATCCCACGCTCGGCGAGGATCGCGTCGGCCTCGAGCGTCGTCGGCCCATTCGCGCCTTCGACGATCAGCCTTGCCCGCACGCGCCCGGCGTTCGCGCCGGTGATCTGGTCCTCACGAGCTGCAACCACGAGGATGTCGCACTCGAGCTCCAGCAGCTCCTCGTTCGTGATCCGCTCGCAGCGGTCGTAGCCCTCGAGCGAGCCGTACTGGGCGACGTATTCGTGCAGCTCGGGCACGTCGAGGCCCGCGTGCGCGTAGATGCCTCCCGAGATGTCCGACACCGCGATCACCGTCGCGCCCTTGTCGTGCAGCTCCGACGCGGCGACGCCGCCGACGTTCCCGAAGCCCTGCACGACGCATCGCTGCTGGTCGAGCGCGAGCCCGAGCCGGTGGCAGGCGCGCTCCGCAGTCATCACCACGCCGGCACCCGTTGCCTCTCGCCGGAAGATCGAGCCCCCCACCGAGATCGGCTTGCCGGTGACCACCTCCGGCACGGCGTGTCCCTTGAGCATCGAGTACGTGTCCATCATCCACGCCATCGTCTGCGCGTTCGTCGCCATGTCGGGCGCGGGGATGTCGGTCTGCGGGCCGATCTCGCGCACGAGCTCGGAGGTGAAGCGGCGCGTCAGCTTCTCGAGCTCGTTCGGAGAGAGCGCGCGCGGGTCGCAGCGGATTCCTCCCTTCGCGCCGCCGTACGGGAGCCGCAGCAACGCGCACTTCCACGTCATCCACGACGCGAGCGCCGCGCACTCACCGAGCGAGACCTCCGGGTCGTAGCGGATCCCTCCCTTCGTCGGGCCGAGCACGGTCGAGTGCTGCACGCGGTAGCCGGCGAAGATCTCCACCGCGCCGTCGTCGCGACGCAGCGGCACCGCGACGATCACGGCCCGCTCGGGGAAGCCGAGCCGCTCGGCGACCATCTGCGACACATCCGCATAGGGCAGCGCCTGCTCGAATTGCGCGCGCGCCATCAGGAAGAGCGGCGTGTCCCACTCGAGAGGATGCTCCAGCGGCTGTGCCTCCACGCGCGCCACGGCCGTCGAAGTCTAGGCCGACGCCTCGTCGAGAGCGCGTGCGAGCCGGTCGCGAAAACTCGAGACCGCGGTGGCGGTCAGCGGCTCCCCCAGCACGCCGCCGAGGAGCTCGCTCGCCTCGCGCACGATCGTCTCGCGCTGCCCGGCGAGGCTCGAGTGCTCGAGAAGGAGCTCGCCGCGGGCTCGCGACGCCCACTCGAGCACGCCGTCGAGGCCGCCCCCGGCGTACCGCACGCCCCGCACCTGTGTGCCGAGCCCGGCTGCGCGTGACGTGAGCCGCTCGGCCTCCTGGCGCGACGCCTCACCCTCGCCGACGAGCCGCTCCCGCGAGAGACGCGCGATCGCGGCTCGCTCGTCTGCGACCCGCAGCTCGTCGCGCGCACGCTGCAGGTCGCGCTCCGCCGCGAGTCGTTCGGTGTCGCGTCGCGCCCGCTCGAGCGCCGCCGCTCCCTCCTCCACCGCTGAGCGCGCCCGTTCCACCTCCGCCCGCGTCGCGCGCTCCTCCACCTCCGCCTGGGCGAGCGCGCCGGGCAGCGTGGCGAGACGCTCTGCGATCGCCGCCGCGTCTCGTCGTAGGTCGTCGACCTCGCGCTGCAGGCGCTCGAGGCCGTCGAGCGCCTCCGCAAGGGCGGCGTCGCGGCGCTCCAGCTCTTCGGCGAACTCGAGCAGCGATTCCACGGAGTGCCGGGGGCGGGATTCGAACCCGCATAGCCCGGAGGGCCACCCGATTTTAAGTCGGGCGCGTCTGACCAGTTTCGCCACCCCGGCGCGTCAAATGTAGATGCAGCCGCCCCATCTGGCACCCTGCGCCCATGACGCACGACGTCATCGTCGCGCTCTCCGTGCTCGGCGTCA